>JAAUQO010000036.1 GCA_012032775.1 Oscillochloris sp.
CATTAATCCGCGTTACGCGATGATCTGCCTCAGGCAGGGCTGAATACCATGGTTTTTGTCTCATTTTGACGGCTTCACCGTCAAAACGAGACAAATGAGCGCCGAGGTTTTTTGGCGCAGCCGGAAGACCTCGGCCCTTGCCGGCTAGGACGCTCAAGCGTCCGTACGTCTCCGGCGCACATCGCCCGGTGACGGCCGCAAGGCCGTTACAAACCCGCGACGGACGGAGGCCGACGGTACTAGTCCTTTCGATCGAGATCCCTTCTAGCACTTAAAGACAAACTGACGTTGAGCGGTCGGCCAATGGCACGAGCGCTTGTTTGGCGTATCCTGCGTACAGGCTTACAGGTTGTGTAGCGAAGGAGGGCGACCATGTGTAAACGCAGCTATCACCGGCCGGTTGTTGCCGATGGCTCATACGAAGGCGAGACGATGCACTTGTCGTCGCAAGAAGGCCGGCGTTGCGGGTGGGGTCATTTTCCCTGGTGGACGCTCTGGTTGATCTGGCCGGCGATCTGGCTGTTCAAGGGGCTGGGTCTCGTACTTGCGCCGCTGATCGTCGGTGCGGCGTTCTGGCAACTTCTGCTTGCAGTGGTGTTGATCGGCGCCGGAGTTGCGCTGGTGCTCGCAGATCGGATGCGACAATGAGTATGGCCACGATTTTTGCGCTCAGCAGCCTGACCGTAATGCCGTTCTGGTTTTTGCTGATCGCCTTGCCGAAATGGTCGCTTACCCGGCGGATCGCTCGTTCGCCGCTGATCGCCCTTGGTCCGGCGCTGATCTACGCGCTGCTCGTGATCCCGCGCATTGGCGAGGTGTTGCCGGCGGTGATGAATCCCGACCTGGCGGCGATCGCCGCGCTTCTGGGCAGCGAGGCCGGCGCTACGATCGCCTGGGTGCATTTTCTAGCCTTTGATCTGCTGGTCGGCCGCTGGATCTATCTCGATGGACATGGGCGCGGAATCAGCGCATTGGTGCTGGCGCCGCTGTTGTTCTTCACACTCATGCTCGGGCCGCTCGGCTTGCTCGCCTACCTGGCGCTGCGAGCGGTGCTTGTTCCGCGCTCGGCGATCGTGCATTCTGCTTCGGAGATGCCATTATGACCAGCCTTGATACAACTGTGGCGGCGCCGGCTTCCGGCCTGCGCGATCTGCTGCGCCGCGCCTGGCAGACGAATCGCCCACTCACCCTTGTCGGCATAGCCATGATCCCGATCTTTGTGATCGCATTGGCCGGCATTATCTTCGATCCGCGCATCATCACCGGCCAGCCGGCCTGGCTCAAGCCGGCCAAGTTCGCGATCTCGATCGCGATCTACAGCTTTACATTTATCTGGATGCTGGGATTTGTGCGTGGCCCGCGGGCCGAGCGTTTGGCGCGTTGGGCCGCCACTATCACCGCACTGGCCTTTGTGGTTGAGATGGTGGTGATTGTGGGCCAGGTGATCCGCGGCACCACCAGCCATTTCAATACTGCCACGCCGCTCGATGGCGCGCTCTTTAGCCTGATGGGCGTCTTTATCGTGATCCTCTGGGCGGCGGGTATTGTGCTGGCCGGGCTGCTGCTTGTGCAACGCATTCCCAATCGCCCGCTGGCCTGGGGTTTGCGGCTCGGTATGATCCTGACTCTGATCGGCGCAGGACTTGGCTTTCTGATGACGATGCCGACCCCTACGCAGCAGGCCAATCTGGCGGCCGGTGTGGTTGTAACGGCTGTCGGCGCCCATTCGGTCGCTGTGCCCGACGGCGGGCCGGGCTTGCCGGTGTTCGGCTGGAGTACGACCGGCGGGGATCTGCGGGTGGCGCATTTTATCGGCTTGCATGCCATGCAGGTAGTGCCGCTGAGCGCCTGGTTGCTTAGCCTGCTGGCCCTGAGCGAGCGCCGGCGCACCGCACTTGTCGCGGTGATCGGCGGCGGCTATGGCGTCCTGATCGCACTTACCGCCTGGCAGGCACTGCGCGGCCAACCATTGATCGCCCCCGATGCGCTGACGCTTGCCGCCCTGGGTGGCCTGGTTGTAGCAGTTGGATTAGGGGTTGCGGGCATTGTGCTGAGCAAAACTGCGTCCCGCGCTGCAGCTTGAACGTCGTACCGATAGCCGCAGTCTGTTTACCTGCCCGATCTGTCTTGAGCCGTGTAGTGCTACACTTACAGCGCAACATCCTTCGCGGCTGGTGCGTTATCTGTTGAAGGCACCCACATGCGCCCTCAGTCCGATCGCTTGGATTCAACCAACCCACTGCTCTCGCCCGCCGAGGGCTTGATTGTGACGCAGATCATTAATTGGTCGGGCGTGATGGCGGTGCTGATTGGGGTGGTGTTGCCGCTGCTCAGCGGGATCGTCGGCGGTTGGGATTTCTGGCGCACAGTGAGCTACACCGCCGCCGGGTTGCTGTATCTGGGGCTGGTGCTCAGCTACTTGCTTTCGCCGGCCGCAGCCGGCCGGCTCTACCATGTGATCCATCCATACCTGTTTCTGTGTGGGGTTGCGGCCTTTGGCCTGACGATCATCAGCGCCGAACCCTATCTGCAACCGCTGGTCTTTACCGTGCCGTTCGTCTTCGGCGTACTCGCAACCAGCCCGCGCATGGCCGCGCTGATCGGCGGCAGTTATGTGGCGGCGATCGGATTAGCGCTCTTGATCGCCGGCTTACCGCCGCAGACGATCATGATTACGGTGGCCGTGTACGCGCCGATCTTCCTGTTTATGTTCGGCATGATCCGGCTGGCCGTCGATCAGGCAAATGCCCACCGCGAGGCGGCCCGGCTCGCTGCTGAGAATGCCCGGCTTGCGGCCGAAAATGCCGTGGTTGCCACACTCGCCGAGCGCAATCGGATCGCCCGTGAACTGCACGATACGATCGCACAAGGCTTAACTGCCGTAACCATGCAGATCGAAGCTGCGCAGCGCGCCCTTCATCGCGATCCTGAACGCACGGCAACTCGGCTGAGTAGAGCCCACGAACTTGCCCGCCAGACCCTTGCCGATGTGCGCCGCAGTGTCTGGGCCTTGGCGGAACAGGCCCTCGATAGCGCAGGGCTTGTGGCGGCACTGGAAACCCTGACCCAGGATTTGCAGGCACGGAGCGGGATTCGGGCCGAGCTTCGTCGCTACGATCTGCCGACTGAATTGTCGCCGGAACAAAACAACCAGATCCTGCGCATTGTGCAAGAATCATTGGCGAATGTCGAGCGTCATTCCCAGGCTGCGCAGGTTGAAATCGGCATTCGCCGCAATACCGCGATGCTTGAACTCTGGGTTCGCGACGACGGCATCGGCTTTGAGCCGCAAGCAGCCGGCCCGCGCGACGACGGCGGCGGCTTCGGGTTGAGCAGTCTGCGCGAGCGTGCCCGGTTGGCCGGCGGCCACTTGCATATCGAGAGCAGCCCTGGTGCCGGCAGACGATCCTTGTACAGATCGCAAACCGATCATTGGAGCGGCAGCCATGAACGAACAACCGATTCGGATTTTGATCGTCGAGGATCAGCGGATTGTCCGCGAGGGCCTGGTGGCGTTGTTCGAGGATGAGCCGGGGATTGCGATCGTCGGTGAGGCCTCCGGCGGTGGCGAGGCTGTCGATCGTTACACCGAGGTGCGGCCTGATGTGGTGCTGATGGACTTGCAGATGCCGGAGATCGACGGGGCCGAGGCGACGCGCCGGATCAGAGCCGCCGATCCGCAGGCGCGGGTGTTGGTGCTGACAACCTACGCCACCGACGAGTTCATTTTCACCGCATTGCGGGCCGGGGCGCGTGGCTACTTGCTGAAAGATGCATCGGCCGATGAGTTGGCGGCGGCGATACGTGCGGTTGCCGTCGGGCAGACTCAGCTGTCGCCCGATGTGGCGGCACGCCTGGTAGCCGGTGTCGGCGGCGGCGGGCCGGAACCGCTCACGCCGCGTGAGTTGGAGGTGCTGGCGTTACTCGGCCGGGGTCGTAGCAACGACCAGATCGCAGCGGAGTTGCGGATCGCGCCGCGTACCGTCAAAGTGCATGTGCAGAATGTGATGGGTAAACTCGGCGCGACCAATCGCACCGAAGCGGTGACGATCGCCGTGAAGCGCGGGCTGATCACAATTTAAGGTATATGTGAAGGGCGCAGGATTGTGGATTGTACAATCCTGCGCCCTGACGCTATGGCGTGCCGCCCGGCAGTGGTTCCGGCGGCAGCGGGATCGGTTGTTGCGGCGGAGTGATCGGGATATCGCCCGGCGCTCCCGGCTCGCCCGGCGGCGGCTCACCTGGCGGCGGATTACTCGGCGGCGGCTCGCTCGGCTCGGTTCCCGGCGGCGGCGCCGGTTGCGGCACCTCCGTTTCGCTTGGTGAGCGAATGCCGAGCACAATCGTGGTGCCGGGCAAGATCCAGTCGCCGGCAACCGGCAACGTACTTACCACCGAATACGGGACAAACTGGTCGAACACATCCGGGATGCGACTGCGGGTCTGATAATCGATGTAGATCCGATCCGGTGTGATGCCCAACGAGTCCAGGATCTCTTTGGCCTGATTCTCGCCGAAGCGCTTCAGATCCGGCATCAGAATCGCGCCCGCTACCGGCGGTTGCGGGATGGGCGGCTCGAACATCTCCGGGCTGCATGCCGTTAGATCATCGATCTTCAACGCACCACCGGCGCTGCCGCCGCTCCAGCGATACTCCACCTTCTCATCAGGATCCGGCGGCGGCAGCTTCCAGATGTAGATCTCGCGGGTCAGTTCGGGCGGCGTCGCAACTCCCTCGACCGGGCGGCAGTAGCTGGCACCGCTCAGGCTGTCGAGGTCGTTCGATGTCAACTCCGACTCGTCTTCGGGGTTAGCCGGAGTTGGGTTGGCGCCGATCAACAAGACCCCGTCGGATGTCCAATCTTCGGCCTGCGGCACGCGCACCACGGTTGCGCGATCATAGGCGCTGCATGGGATTCTGACGGTATCAAGCCGTGCATCGAGTTCCGAACCCACCGGCAAATTGACCGTATCGCTGATCGTGGCCGTGAGCATCGCCGGTGTGAATAGTTCCTCATTGTAGCCGCCGAACGAGCCGGGCAA
Organism: Oscillochloris sp.; assembly: GCA_012032775.1. GTDB lineage: Bacteria > Chloroflexota > Chloroflexia > Chloroflexales > Chloroflexaceae > JAAUQO01. Next base: position 5,044 of record JAAUQO010000036.1, read on the forward strand.
CGCACAGATCGGGCGGGTTCGTAGCGGATCTTCCTCGGGGCGGACGAACCCGGTCGGGATCACGCCGTCGGCATAGGGTGCGGCGAACAGTTCGGCGTAACGTGGCTCCGCGCGGATCAGGTTGAAAATCTCTTCCATCACATTCCGCCAGATGATCCCGCCGCCGGTCAGACTCTCGACCCGTTCAGTGGCCTCGTTGTTGTTATTGCCCGTCCAGACGCCAACCGTCACAAAGGGCGTAAAACCGGCGGCCCAGGCGTCGCGCCAATCATTTGTGGTTCCGGTTTTCACCGCCGCCGGCAAACTTAACTGGAGCGGGCTATTCAATCCCCAGACCGCCTGCCGGGCCTGGTCGTCGCTCATCATATCGCTGATAATCGCCGCCAGGCCGGGATCGACCACTTCTTCGCCTTCGGAAGGGCTGAAGCGCTCAAGCTCGCGCCCGGCGCCGTCGGTGATCTGCAGGATTGTTACCGGCGGGAAGTAGCGCCCATTGCTGGCCAGAGTGTTGTAGGCGGTCGTAAGCTCAAGCGGGGTAACTTCGCCGCCGCCCAACGTAAGTGAGAGGCCATAGAAATCGGCGCCGCGTTTAAGGCCCTGCTTGATCCCGACCCGATCCAGCAGATCGAGCGTATTCTCGATCCCGGCGTACTTCAGCGCCTTCACAGCCGGCATATTCAGCGAGTTGGCCAGGGCGGTGCGAATGCGTACCGGGCCATTGAAGCGGGTGTTGTAGTTCAGCGGCGCATACCACTCGCCGGCCGCGATCGGAAACTCGGTCGGCACATCCCACAGCACCGTCTCCGGCGTCATGCCCTGTTCCATCGCCGAGAGATAGGTAAACGGCTTGAGCGCCGAACCCGGCTGCCGTTCGCGGGTGGCCACATTCACCTGGCCATCGAGCACATTGCCGGTTTCGCCGGGAGTGTCGGTCGGCTTCACGGCGTTATAGTCGATACTGCCGACCATCGCCAGGATCTGGCCGGTATTCGGTTGCATCACCACAACCGCCGCATTATGAATATTGCGCTCGCTCAGTTCATTGATGCGTTCGTAGGCTTTCTGCTGGGCCATCCGTTGCAAGTTCAGATCGAGCGTGGTGGTGATCCGCAACCCGCCGCCGTTCAAAATCTCGTTGCCGTAGCGCTCCAGCAGTTGATCGCGCACATAGAACACGAAGTGCGGCGCGTTCAGCGGCACCTCTTGCGCGGCGAAACGCAGATCCGGCTCAGCGGCGGCGCGTGCTTCGGCCTCGCTAACATAGCCCTCATCGACCATCTGGCGCAGCACGGCAACCTGACGGGCGCGCGGCGGCGTGGTGCCGTTGGGCAAGGCATAGGCCGGATCGAGCCAGCCGTCTTCCAGGCGCACACCGGGCAGGTAACCGCCCTCTTCATCGCGCTCCAGGTAGTTGATCGGGTTGTAGAGCGTGGGCAACTGCGGCAAACCGGCCAGCAGTGCCGCCTGCGACAGACTCAAATCCGCTGCCGAAATTCCGAAATACGACTCGCTGGCGGCCTGGATGCCATAGGCTAGATTGCCGTAAAAATTCTCGTTCAGGTACAACTCAAGAATTTCTTCTTTGCGGTACACCTGATCGAGCTCCTGGGCCAGAATAATCTCTTTGATCTTGCGCTCGTAGCGCCGATCGGGCGCCCGCTCTTCCACCGTCAGCACGCTGTTCTTGATCACCTGCTGGGTGATTGTCGAAGCGCCGCCGGTCTCCTCGCCGGCCTGCAAACTTGTGATCAGCGTACGGGCGATACCGGACAGATCGATGCCGGTATTGGTGAAGAACGACGCATCCTCGATCGCAACCGTCGCCTGGATCAGCAGCGGCGAAACATCCTCGATCGCGACATTGGTGCGCCGCCCGGCATCAAAGAATTCGTAAAGCAGTTCGCCGTTGCGGTCGAAAATCCGCGAGGTCTGGAACAGTTCGCGGCTATCTAATGCCGCCAGGCGCGGCGTCAGGCTTGCGGCGGTCTGGCGGTAGGCGCTGTACGCAACTCCGGCGCCGGACAGCGCGACGCCCACGGTTGCAAGCAGCAGCAGCGCGAGCAATTGGGCTGCGATCCGGGGCATACGGGTTGGCGGTTGCTGGGGTGTGCCGCGGCGCGGAGTAGGCGCGGATAGGCCGGCCGGCGCGGGACACGGTTGCCGGCGTAGGTGCTACGCGAGTAACGATCTCGAATCATAGGCTGGAGATAACCCTCACATCGTTTCAGAGCATAACGCTCACATTCGGCGGCAGTATAACACACGCCAAAATGAACCTTACCTGAAAGCTGTGTGAAACGGCGGCGGGATCGGGCATGCCCGATCCCGCCGCCGTGGTTTACGCTGCGGCTTACGACGCGATCAGCAACGGCAAGTTACTGGCCTGGGTAAGCTTGTCGGCGGTGCCGCCGAGGAAGGTGGCGTGAGCGGCGCCGATCCCGTGGCGGCCGAGCACAACCAACCCGATCTCTTTGCGCTGCGCCTCTTCCAACAGCGCCTCGGCAACATGGCCTACCGGCACCGTCGTGGTAATGTGCCGTCCGGTCTCTTCACGCAAGTTGTTCGCCACATGTTCAAGGTAGCCGAAGGCCACTTCGCGCATATGATTGAGCGAGTCGGAGCTGTTGAACACGGCGAACGGTGCATCATACGACTCGATCACCTGCGTCAACAGGAGCTCCGCACCGGTCATGCGGGCCAGATTAGTCGCCATCGGCAGTGCTCGTTCGGCGAGCGTCGAGCCATCAAGCGCGATCATAATGCGATGCGGCACCCGAATATTCTTCGGCGGCGTTTCGGAACCGCGCACCACCAGCACCGGTCGATTGGTTGTGCGTAACAACTTGGTGGTCACACTGCCCAATGCCCAGCGCATCAACCGCCGGCGCCGTGGGTGGCCATCACGATCATGCTGGCCTGGAACCGGTCTGCGGCGGCGCTGATCTGTTCGGCTACCGAACCGAAGACGACATCTTGCTTGATGACGCATTGCACGACATCGATTTTCGCAGCCTGAAGATCAAGGTAGCGTTCGGCATCTTCCTGCATCTGCTCGCGCATTTGCGCCATCTGATCGCTGTGGGTGCCGAGCGTGTCGCCGGCCGCTCCCAGAAATGCCTCCTCATGCCGGGCGCGCCGATCCACCACCGACGGTGCGATCACATGCAGCAGATGCACCCTGGTCGGCGCCAGTGTCGCCAACATTCGGGCGTAAGGCAATGCCTGCTCAGCCAACTCCGATCCGTCGAGCGGCACCAGAAGTGTAAGCGGCGACAATGTTTTGCTAGCCATTTTTCCCTCCTCGCTTCTGCGTCGTGGTTCAATCAGGGCTCAGGCCGCTGATGGTTCTGCGGACGATGTACCAGGAGTGGGGTAGATGCGCCACGAACGAATGTGTCGGCCACGCTGCCGAGAATCAGGCGTGTGATAGCGCTTCGCTCGGCCAGATCAACCGCCGTCGGTAACGCATGTTCACTGAATGGCGAGCCATCCAGTGGGACGAGGATGGTACGCATCATTCCTCCTTTCGGTAGGCAAATTCAGTGAGCCGCGTTGATACGCGGCAAAAGTTACCCTACGATCCCCGCCGTTCTGGTAGCGTACCAGAATAATCCGCTGTCTGGCGAAAAGAAACGGTTACGCCCACGGACGATCCCTTCACCGATGCTTGTCTGTCGTGACGCAACGTGTTATGATGACGCACAGCAGCATTTTCCTCGTTCGTTTCGGAATACCGACACAATCCCTTCCTGGGAATTGGCGGCTCGCCGGACATACTTGTACCCGCGACCCCGCTTCATGGACAAAGGAGTCTTTTCCTATGGAGCATGATCCGACCACCACCGATCTGATCTATCACCCCTTGTATATCATGGTGAATGGGTTGATGCCGCCGAACGGCGCACCTTCACCGTCACTGCGCCTGCCGACGGTCAGCCCCTGGCCAGGGTTGCCAGCGCCACGCCGGCCGATATTGATCGCGCCGTGGCTGCGGCCCGCAATGCCTTCGACAACGGCCCCTGGCCCCATACGCCGGGCTATGAGCGCGCCCGGATTCTGCACGCCCTGCACACTATTCTTGAGGAACGGGCCTTTGAACTGGCCGAACTCGAGAGTCGGGACGGCGCGGTGCCGATCCGCAAAACCAGCTATGTCGATATTCCGCTCGGCCTGCATATGCTGAGTTGCTTCGCCGAAATGGCCCGCGCCAGCCCCTACGAGCCGCTGCACTGGAACGATTTCCCGTCCATGAGTTGGAATTTCGTCTGGCGCGAGCCGGTTGGCGTTTGCGCGCAGATTATTCCCTGGAACTATGCCTTCTGTATGGCGATCTGGAAGATCGCGCCGGCCCTGGCCACCGGTAATACCGTGGTCTTTAAGCCGTCATCGCTCGCGCCCCTTACCTCGATCGCATTGGTACGCATCATCCACGAGAGCGGCTTGCTGCCCAAAGGCGTGCTTAATCTGGTTAACGGCCCCGGCGCCGAAGCCGGCGAATATCTCGTCAATCATCCTCAGGTCGATAAAGTCGCCTTCACCGGCAGCACCGAAGTTGGTCGCAAGGTGATGGCTGCCGCCGCCGGGACGATCAAGAAGGTGACGCTGGAGTTAGGCGGCAAGTCGGCCAGTATTCTGCTGCCCGATGCCGATCTCGATCTGGCGATCGACGGGGTGCTGTTCGGCGTGTTCCATCACGCCGGCCAACTCTGCGAGTCGGGAACCCGTTGTCTGGTGCATCGTTCAATCTATGATGAGGTGGTGCGCCGGTTGGCCGAGCGTACCGCCAAACTACGCATCGGCGATCCGATGGAGCTTGAAACCGATGTCGGCCCGCTGATCAGCCACGCCCAGCGTGAGAAGGTCGAGCGCTATATTGCGATCGGTCGTCAGGAAGGGGCAAAATTGATCGTTGGCGGTTCGCGGCCCGAAGGCGCACAATACGAGGCTGGGCCGTACCTCCAACCGACGATCTTCGCCGATGTGGACAATCGCTCGACGATCGCGCAGGAGGAGATTTTCGGCCCGGTGCTGGCGGTGATTCCGTACAACACAACCAATGAGGCGGTCGCAATGGCGAATGATTCGCCGTATGGTCTGGCCGGCGCGGTCTGGTCACGCGATCTGCGGGCGGCGATCGATGTGGCGCGCCGGTTGCGCACCGGCACAGTCTGGATTAACGATCACCATATCCTCAACCCGCGTGCGCCGTTTGGCGGCTACAAGCAGAGCGGCATCGGCCGCGAGATGGGCCGCGCCGGCCTTGCCGAATACACCGAGCCGAAACACATCCACGTCGATCTCGGCGCCCGCCGCGACGAACGGATCTGGTGGGATGTGGTTGTGCCCACCGAACAGTAGGGCCGAAGCTCCCGTGCGGCTTGCGGCACGGGAGCTTCGGCCTGGCGCAGCATATGCCGGCGCGCGCCTTTACAGCGCCTCCTCGTTCATCATCACCGGATCGATCGGCGCATGCTGCGCCAACAGCGCCAGGGTCGCCTCCAGAACACGGCGTTGCTGGGCTGGATCACCCGGTCGGCCCAGGGTCGAGCCGCGGCTCAGGCGGGTGAATGTGGCCCGCGGCGGCATGGTCAGGCGGGTTACGCCGGCGTTCCAACTCGTCAGTGTTGTCGCAATCCCGGCTTCCTCCAGGGCGCGAGCGGTCAGTCCCACGGACTGACTACAGAGCGGTCAGCTGGGAACAAGCAGCGCCGCCTGAGCACCTTCGGCTTTTGCCGCCGCAACAACCGCCGGGATCAACGTATCCAGCACCCGGCTTACATCGGGCTGATAGCCCATGAAGCTGATCATATTCGGCGTCAGCGCGCCGATCGTGCCGGCGCGAACGAGATCGTTCAAGTGGCCTAGCGGCACCAGCACCTGTTGATCGCTGTCAACTGCGGTGTGATCATAGTGCGTATGGGCGAACGCAATCTCGGTTGGATCAGTGGTCATCGGAATGCGCCGAATCGTGTAATCGCCCATGTTGTTTTCGGCGTCGAAGGCTTTCTGGCTTGCCGCTATGTATCCGCCCGCCGATGAGATCAACAGCAACCTGCTCGCCGCGAGATCAACACCGGGGCCGCCGATCGCCTGCTGATTGGTGGGCCGATTGTAGCGCTTCCAATCGGCTGTGCCGGTCTCCTCATAATGGGCCAGCCAGCCGGCGCGAAATGCAGCCTCCCAGGCTGCACGATCCTCAAGTACGGACATTGGTAATCCTTTGCTGCTTCACTTTTGCCCAGGGTAGATTATGCCGTTACGCAGACCGCCCGTGTAACGCGTGGAGTTGATCGGCAAGCGTAAGAATCTGCTCATTCCAGAGCACCGCCGCACGCCAATCGGCCGGAATACCCTCGATCCCATAGTACGCGCCGGCGATCTGGCCGTAGATCGCGCCGGTGGTGTCGGCGTCCTGGCCCAGATTGACCGCCAGAATCGCGCCGGCTTCGAAGCTGTCGCTGTGTGCGAAGGCCCAGAGTGCGGCTTCGAGCGCCGCTACCACATAGCCGATGCCCTGGATCGCGGGTGGCTTACGCTCGCGGTAGCTTCCGCCAGCCACGGCGGCCACGACCGGGTTGAGATCGAGTCCGGCGCCCTGGCCCGGATCAAGCAGTTGTTCGCGGGGCGTGCCTGCCAGGGCCAGCCAGAGCAAACGGGCGTAGAAGCGACATGCATCCACGGCTGCCGCCGCGCCATGGGTGGTTCGTGATTGGAGCGCCGCCCATGCTTCGGCCTGGGCTTGATCGGCGGCGGCGATCGCCACCGGCACCAGCCGCATCAACGAGCCGTTTCCGGCGCTGTGGGGATCGCTGCTGCCCGCCAGTGGATTGCCGTCCGCCTCGAAGCACAGTAATGCGGCCCGCGTCGTATTCCCGATATCGAAACAGCGCCCGGTTACCGAGTTCTCGCCCTGGCGCATCCAGCGTAGATAGCGCTGCATCTGGTCGTGCGGATCGCAATCTCGCCGGGCGATCAAACTCTCGGCCAGACAGAGCGCCATACTTGTGTCGTCGGTCCAGCCGCCGCGCGGCAGGTTGAACGGTCCGCCGCCGACAATTGCGGTTACCTGGGGTTTGAACGGATCAAGGGCAGGCGTGAACTCCAGGGTGGTGCCAAGTGCATCGCCGGCGGCAAGCCCAAGCAATGCACCTTGGGCGCGCGCACGGCGGTCCGGAGAAGACAGATCCATGAGCGGCTCCACTAAACTATCCTTCCAGGGATGGTTCTATGGTAACACATCGCGAGCCTCACCGGCGATACGTCTCAGGATGCAGCACTCGTATTTCGCGGCAACAACCGGCGCAAAACGTGGTACAACCATGGTATCCGGCGATCAGGCCGGGTGGAGTAGGAGGAATATATGCGGGTGCTTGTGTACGATACTCATTCGTATGATCGGACGTTTCTGGACGGTGCGAATAATGGTCGCCACCAGCTCGACTATACGACCGCGCAGTTGGATCAACAAACCGCCGCGCTTGCCGCCGGTTACGATGCGGTTTGCCTTTTTGTGAACGACTACGCCGATGCTGATGTGATGGCGCGATTGGCCCAGGGTGGGGTACGAATGATCGCGCAGCGTTCGACCGGCTATAACAATATCGATCTCGAAGCTGCGGCGCAGCACAACATCGCGGTGATGCGGGTCGGCTACTATTCGCCCTACGCCGTGGCCGAGCATGCCGTGGCGCTGCTGATGACCCTGAACCGGCGCATTCATCGCGCCTATAATCGCACGCGCGAGTTCAACTTCCGGATCGCCGGCCTACTCGGTCGCGATATTCACGGCACCACCGTGGGTGTGGTTGGCACCGGCAAGATCGGCGCGATCTTCGCCCGGATTATGCAAGGCTTCGGCTGCGAAATTCTTGGTTACGACGTGCGCGAGAATCCGGAGTGCCTGGAGTTGGGCATGCGCTATTTGCCGCTCGCTGAGTTGCTGACCGCCTGTGATATCGTCAGCTTGCATGTGCCGCTTATGCCGGCGACCCATCATCTGATCAACCGCACGTCGCTGGAAAGCATGAAGCAGGACGCCTATTTGATCAACACCAGTCGCGGCGGTCTGGTCGATACCGACGCCCTGATCGATGCCGTGGCAAGCAAGAAACTCGGCGGGGTTGGGCTTGATGTGTATGAGGAAGAACAGGGGAAATTTTTCCGCGATCTTTCCGACGCCCCGATCAGCGACGAAACCCTGGCCCGCCTGATGACCTTTCCGAATGTGATTGTCACCGGCCACCAGGCATTCTTCACCAACGAGGCAATCACCACAATCGCCGAAACCACGATCGCCAACCTTGACGATTTCGCCGCCGGGCGCAAAAACGCGAATACATTGTGACAACCGCGTCGCGGGTGAAGCATTCATGTGGCGAATGCTTCACCCCGACCTCGACGCCGACGTGTCCGGATGGCGCACCATTATCTCGTCCAACAACTTGCGGGTGATATTGGGCACTGTGGCGTCGTCGGCCGGGTAGCCGACCGGCAGCAGCAAGAAGGCTTTCTCATGTGCGGGCCGCTGCAAGATGCGCTCCAGAAACTCCATGGGGCTCGGCGTATGCGTAAGCGTTACCAACCCGGCGTAATGGATCGCGGCGATCAACATACCGACGGCGATCCCCACCGATTCCTGGCTGTAGTAGTGTTTACGGCTTTCGCCCTCGCTGGTTAGGCCATAGCGTTGGCGAAAGACAACGATCAGCGCCGGCGCGATCTCTAGAAACGGCTTTTGCCAGGTGGTGCCGAGCGGCGCAAGATCGTTCAGCCATGCCTCGCTGGCCCGGCTGCCGTAAAACGCCCGTTCCTCTTCTTCGGCCGCCGCGCGAATCGCCCGCTTCAACTGCGGATCGCCAACCACCACAAACGTCCACGGCTGTTGATTGGCGCCGCTTGGCGCCGTGCCCGCCGTGGCCACAATCCGCTCGATCAAGCCGTCGGGCAACGGCCGGTCGCTAAAGAATCGCACCGATCGGCGCGTCCGCATCAGTTCATAAAACGTCGTCGCCCGCTCCAGGGACTCCTCGGGCGATAGCGGTGTGTAGTCGAGCGGAATGTGTTCCGACATACCCATATCCTGTAAGGGCGAAGCATTCGCCACCCAAAATCATGTCCTCGGCTACGATTCGCGGCGAATGATTTCGGCGCTACTTCGTAATCTCGCGGCTGATCACCAGGCGCTGGATCTCGCTGGTGCCTTCGTAGATCTCGGTGATCTTGGCATCGCGGAAGAAGCGCTCGACCGGATACTCCTTCGAGTAGCCGTTTGAGCCGTGAAGCTGAATCGCCTTGGTTGCCACCCACATTGCGGTTTCCGAGGCGTAGAGCTTGGCCATCGCCGCATCTTTAATATAATCCAGCCCATTATCCTTGCGCCAGGCGGCCTCGTAGGTAAGCAGGCGCGCCGCCTTGATCCGTGTCGCCATATCGGCCAGGGTAAAGCCGACGGCCTGGAACTCGTGGATCGGCTTGCCGAACTGTTCGCGCACTTTGGTGTAGTTCAACGCAGCTTCGTAGGCGCCCTGCGCGATTCCGAGCGCCTGCGCCGCGATGCCGATCCGCCCGGCGTTCAAAATCGTCAGGGCGATCTTGAAGCCCTGGCCCTCTTCGCCCAGGCGGCGCCAGGCCGGAATGCGATAGTTGTCGTACGCCATCTGGCTGCTGTGGGCGCTGCGGATGCCGAGCTTGTTCTCAATCTTAACGATACTGCATCCCGGAGCCTTCGTATCTACCAGAAAGGCCGTGATCCCCTTGTAACTCTTGGCCGGGTCGGTCATGGTCATCAAGATGATTGTGTCGGCATGATCGCCATTGGTAACCCAGTTCTTCACCCCGTTGATCACATACGAGTCGCCGTCGCGTACGGCGGTTGTCTTCTGCGCCGCCGCATCGGAGCCGGCGCCCGGCTCGGAGAGTGAGAAGGCGCCGAGGGCGCGGCCGGCGGCGAGTGCGGGCAAGAGTTCGCGCTTTTGTTCTTCGCTGCCGAACTTCTCGATCCCGTAGCAGCAGAGCGAGTTGTTCACCGAGGCGATCACACCGAGCGAGGAGTCAACCCGGCTCAGTTCCTCGATCACAATCGCATACGAGACATAATCAAGCCCGGCGCCCGCGTACTCTTCGCTCACCGCCACTCCCAACAACCCCAACTCGCCCATCTTCGCAACCAATCTGTCGGGCCAGATCGCATGCTCGTCGCGCTCGGCAACGGTCGGCTGGGCCTCTTTCTCGGCAAATTGGCGCACCATCTCGCGCAGCATCTGCTGGTCTTCGTTGAGCCGGAACTCCATCTTGCACCTCCTCGTGACATATGGTTTGCAGTCTATCTCAGCCTATTCTACGCCAGAACCGCCCCTGATGCGAATATGCTCCGGTGGCCGGCGCAACCGGTTCGGCCGGCCATGCGCCACATAATCGGCTCCCCACTTTATGAACCGGAGGCGCGGCTTTGTACAAAATGTACAATTGAATTAACCAATAACTTGTTGAATTCGTACAATATATCTGCTATGATAGGAACAGATACGCGACAACGTCGTCGCAATCAGCGCAGCCGCCAGAAATGTGCGGCGTGATGAACCGAATGTTTGGAGGAGGATTTACCATGCGCAACGGCAGCAACGAACTCAACACCGTAGACCGTGTCATCCAGAAGCTCCCCGTCGCCCGCGAAATTCTGCGCGAGGCGCGTATCGATAGCACGAATCGCCTGAATCTGCGTCAGGCGGCACTCGCCGCATCCGTCGAGCCGGACGAGTTATTGGCCAAGATCGAGCGGCGTGCCCGCTACGCCCCACGGATCGCACCAAAGGTTGTGGTTGAGGAATTCGAATACGTGTAGTTCGCACAACCCTTAGAACCAGCAAACCCCGGATCGGATGATCCGGGGTTTTTGTGTTGTTCCACCCCAGGCAGGAGCCGCCTTCCGCCGGTCGCCGGAATGCTCCTGCCGACCCTTGACATTGCGTTCTTCCTCATGCTATTTTTAGTCTAGGCTAAAAATTGATTTGAACCGGTAATCGTCCGAATTACGGAACTACGAACGAGGAAGTTATGCGCTGGCAAATAATTCTTGGTATACTGATTGTAAGCCTGGCGATGAGCGCCTGTGCCGTGCCCGACGAGTCCGCCGCTGACGGCCGGCTCCAGGTGGTTGCCACCACCGGCCAGATCGCCGATGCGGTTCAGAATATCGGCGGCGATGTTGTGAACCTGACCAATCTGCTTGGGCCGGGGATCGATCCGCACACCTATGTGGCAACCGAGGGCGATCTCGCCGTATTCCAGAGCGCCGATGTGATCTTTTACAACGGCTTACACCTGGAGGCTCAGCTTGAGCGCGTGCTTGAGCAAATCGGCAATAATGGCGATGTGACGGTGCGCGCCGTCGGCGAGGTGATCGATCCGCAGGCGTTGCTCGGTTGGGAACCGGAACAGGGCTTTCCATACGACCCGCACATCTGGAATGATGTCTTGCTCTGGCGTCAGGCGGTTGAGGTGGTGCGCGATACGTTGATCGAGGCGGATCCGGGTAATTCGGCGGTCTATAGCCGTAATGCGACGGCATATCTGAGCGAGTTGGATGCCCTGCATACGTATATCGGCGCGCAAGTTGCAACAATTCCGTCCGAGCGACGCGTGCTGGTGACGGCCCACGATGCCTTCGGCTATTTCGGCCAAGCCTATGGCTTCGATGTTCAGGCCGTTCAGGGGATCAGCACCGAGGCCGAGGCGGGTGCGGCCGATATTCAGGCGCTGGCCAATATCATTATCACGCAGCAGGTGCCGGCGATCTTTATCGAAAGTACGATTTCGCCGCGCACGATCGAGGCGGTGCAGGAGGCGGTGCGGGCCGGTGGCCATGAAGTGCAACTCGGCGGTGAACTGTTTTCCGACGCGCTCGGCGCACCCGGAAGCGCAGCCGAAACCTATATCGGCATGATGCGCCATAACATCGACACGATTGTGGCCGCTCTCGCAGCTACATCATAGATACGTAAGGGCGAAGCGCGCGTCGGTGTGCTTCGCCCACCAGGAGATACAGCATGGACTATGCACTCGAAATAACCGACCTGACCGTCGCCTATGGCGAGAAACCGGTGCTCTGGGATGTCGATCTCGCGGTGCCGCAAGGCACTCTGATGGCGATCGTCGGCCCGAACGGCGCCGGCAAAACCACCATGATCAAAGCAACCCTGGGCCTGGTGCGGGCTGCCGCCGGTCGTACCCTGATCAACGGCAAGCCGTATGCCGAGCAGCGCCAGTTAGTCGGCTACGTCCCACAGCGTGGCAGCGTCGATTGGGATTTTCCGACCAGCGTACTCGATGTGGTGATGATGGGCCGCTATGGCAGCCTTGGCTGGCTGCGGCGTCCCGGCCGCAACGAGCGGGCGCAGGCCCTGGCCGCGTTGGAGAAGGTGCGCATGGCCGAGTTCGCCGATCGGCAGATCAGCCAGCTCTCGGGTGGCCAGCAACAGCGGGTATTTCTGGCCCGTGCTCTGGTTCAGGATGCCCAGATCTACTTTATGGACGAACCGTTCCAGGGCGTTGATGCCGTCACCGAGCGCTCAGTTATTGCGATCCTACGTGAATTGCGCGCCGAGGGGAAAACCGTCGTTGTGGTGCATCACGACTTGCAGACGGTGCCGGAGTACTTTGATTGGGTGACATTGATCAATGTGCGCCGGATTGCCAGTGGGCCGGTGTCGGAGGTCTTTACCGAGGCCAATCTGCGTACCACCTATGGCGGGCGGATCGCCTTTCTGGACAATACCGCACCGGCGCAGGCCCATGGCGGCGAAGCCGTGCGGGTTCCCGCATCAGATTAAACCATGGCAGAGCGACGCACGATGTTGCGTCGCTCCGCTATTGGTCTTTTCGCCTCACACACCTGCCTCGCGCTCATGTTCTTCGTGCCGTTCGGCCGTTCCCTCGGCCGGGGCGAAAACCACCAGCAACACCAGATCTTCGCTGATATTGAAGAACCGATGATCGGCATTGCGCGGCACATACAACAGATCGCCGGGCGCCACCGGTCGCTCCTCGTCGCCAACCCGTAATATCGCCTTGCCCCGGATCACAAAATAGATCTCGTCTTCGGCGTGGGGGCGCTGGAGATCGGTTTCGCCGGCCGGCAACCGATAGATCCCCGCACTTAACGAGTCCACGCGCAAGAACTCGGCCCAACGCTGATTGAGCGCTTCATGATGGCGTGCTAGCGATTCCAGGTTGAATGCTTCCATCCGAACCTCTTTTGCTGTTTCACAGAATGCCGGCCCCAAACGGTGACGGTTTTTATACCTATCGCCGGCGGGGCTGCAATACGTGTTTCAATAATAATATAGCCCGGCGCAATTGCGCCGGGCTTGTGGCGACCCGGGAGGATTCGAACCCCCGACACCTAGTTCCGAAGACTAGTGCTCTAATCCACTGAGCTACCGGGCCATTTCGCTGGATAGTGTAGCATAGCGCCCCACGAATTGCAATGCGCCGCAGATGTGCTATCCTATGCCGTCGCAGTAGGGTATGGGCCCTGCTCCGAGCGGGACGCCACGATGCGGGTCGCAATCATTCACGATTATCTCAACCAGTATGGCGGCGCCGAGCGCGTGCTCGAAGCGTTACATCGTTTGTACCCCGATGCACCGATTTATACCTCGATTTACGATCCCGATGCGATGCCCGCCCATATGCGCCAGTGGGATGTTCGTACCTCGTTTATGCAGCAACTTCCCGGTTGGCGGCGACACTTCCGGCGCTATTTTCTGCTCTACCCCAGCGCTTTTGAAAGCTTCGATCTCGGTGACTACGATCTCCTGATCAGCAGCAGCAGCGCCTATGCCAAAGGCGTGATCCCCCGGCCCGGCGCACTACATATTTGTTACTGCCATACACCGATGCGTTTCGCCTGGCGCACCAACGACTATGTTGAACGTGAGCGGATTAGTGGCTTGCAAGGCGCTATCTTGCCGCTTCTACTGACCTATGTTAGACTCTGGGACGCGATTTCGGCCGATCGGGTCGATCAGTTTGTCTGTAACTCGCACGAGGTCGCCGGGCGTATTGCCCGCTTCTACCGGCGCGACGCCGTCGTCATTCCGCCGCCGGTCGAGTTGCCGCCCTACGCGCCACAATCACCCGCCTCGTTCTATCTCGCCGGTGGGCGCTTGATCCCATATAAGCGGATTGAACTGGCTGTCGAGGCGTTTACCCACCTTGGATTGCCGCTGAAGATTTTTGGTGACGGGCGCGATCGGGCCCGCCTTGAGCAGATCGCCGGCCCGAATATCGAGTTTCTTGGTTGGGTCGATGAAACCACGCGCCGCGATCTCTTCGCCCGCTGTTGCGCCTTTTTATTTCCCGGCGAAGAAGATTTTGGGATCACGCCCCTGGAGGCGATGGCGGCCGGTAGGCCGGTGATCGCGTATGCTGCCGGCGGCGCCCTGGAGACTGTGCTTGATGGGGTGACCGGGCGGTTCTTCGCCGCGCCGAATGCGGCGGATCTGGCGGTGGCAGTGGCTCGTTCACGCGGCGATACCTACGATCCTGATGCGATCCGGCGCCACGCCGAGCAATTTGGGGTTGAGGTGTTTCTGGAACGGATGCGGGCGCTGATCAGCGATACGATCACACAATCCGCTCGCCGCTCGCCCAATCGATGATACAATCGAAGCGAATGATTGCAATCAACAGGGATGCAGTCCGCCGTATCAGCACGGTGCTTGAAACGTATCAGGATGGCTAGCTCTGTATCCTGTATCCTGTATCCTGTGTTTCGTATCCTTAGTTTTACCTTTTATTCCCATGCAACTCCGCCTGTATCTCGCGATTGCCCGCCGCTTCTGGTTGCTGTTGCTGCTGCTGCCGCTGATCGCCGGCGCCGCCAGCTTCGCAGTTGCCATGAATCGGGCCGAACAGTATGGCGCTTCGGCACGGATTATGGTTTCCCAGGCGCCGCTCGACTCGGCTACAACTGCCGAATTACCCGATTACAATAACAGCTATTCCTGGCTCACATCCGAGTATATTCTGGACGATCTGCCCCAGGTGGTGACAAGTGCGGCCTTTGCCGAGGATGTGCGCGCCGCTGCCGCCGCCGCCGGCTATGATCTGGCGCTGCCGGCGATTCAATCCGCCTTGCGCGCCGAGGTGCTGCATCGCTCGGTGGTCATCACGGCTGTTGCCGCCGGCCCCGACCAGGCTCTGGCAATTGTGCGCGGCGCGATTTCGGCTTTGGAGACATATGGCTTGAAGTATTGGAATCGCGCGCCCGCCAGCGGCGGCGGTTTGCGTGTGGCGGTGCTCGATCCGCCCGGCGGCGGCGCACCGGTCGGCTCGTTGCGCGATCTGGTGATCGATGTCGGGTTGCGGGTTACACTTGCATTGGCGGCGGCGATCGGGATTGCCTTGCTGCTGCACTATCTCGATGATCGCCTGCGAAATGCGCGCCAGGCTGAACAATGGACCGGCGCGCAGGTGCTCGCCGTTATCCCAAAGGAAAAGTAGGGGCGAGGCAGCATGCGTAGCAACTGCTTCGTCTACAGGATAAGAAACCGATGCAACTCCGTGATTACGTCTCGGTATTGATCAAACGCTGGTGGGTGGTGGCGCTTACCGCTCTCGCCGCAGTCGTGGCTGCGTATGGCGTCAGCAAAACGATTCCGCAAACCTTCCGCGCTCAGGCCGTCTATCTGGCATTGGCAAACCAGGCCGATAACGGCCTGAATATTGTGCTGCGCAACTCGATGAATAGCTATCGCGAGTTGGTGTTGCAGCCGAATGTGCTCGACCAGATCAGCCAGAATCTGGGGATGGATATTCCCGGCGAACGCTGGATGGCCGATGTGAATATTCAACCTCGTCCCGATGAACAGAAGATCGTGATTGAGGTTGATGCGCTGCGGCTCGAACAGGCCCAGGCCATGGCTGACGCCGTCGGGAACCGGATTGTCGCCGAAGTGAACCGGATCAATGCCACCCTTGAAGGCACGGCCAGGATCAATGTGCAGTCCATCCAGCCGGCCCGCTTGATCGCGATCCGGCCTAACACGCGGATCAATGTGCTCGCCGGGGCGATCCTTGGCCTGGTGATCGGTGTGTTGCTGGCCTATATTCTCGAATACCTCGACGACACCTTGAAGAGTACCGGTGATGTCGAGCGTTTCACCGGCCTGACGACCCTCGGTGCGATCCCGACCGTCGATAAGTAATTCCGTGAGGTTGCTGTGAGCCAGAATGGCCAGAATTCCGACCGTGCGCTGATTACCTTGCGTGATCCGGCCTCGCCGGCCGCCGAGGCGTATCGCACGTTGCGTACGAATATCCAGTTCTCCAGCCTTGATAAGCCGATTCATACCCTGCTGGTTACCAGTACCGCCCCCGATGAGGGCAAGAGTACAACCCTTGCCAATCTAGCCGTGACGATCGCTCAGGCTGAACAGCAGGTGCTGCTGGTCGATTGCGATCTGCGCCGGCCCACCCTGCACGAACTCTTCCAGGTGCCGAATGATCACGGTCTGACCAGTGCGATTCTGGAAAGCGACAGTGCATTGCCGATCCAGCAGACTCAGGTGCCCGGCTTGCGCATTCTCACCAGTGGCCCGCTGCCGCCGCGCCCGGCTGACTTGTTGGGTTCACGGCGCATGGAGGCTTTGATCGAACGGCTGCGCGGCGAGGCCGATATGGTGCTGTTCGACACGCCGCCGGTTGTCGCGGTTACCGATGCGGCGGTGTTGGCAACCCGCATGGACGGCGTGTTACTGGTGTTGCAGGCCGGACGCACTCGCCGCGATCGCGCCCGCGAGGCCCGCCAGAAGCTGGAGAAGGTCAAGGCGAATATTATCGGCGTGGTGCTGAATAATGCCCGGCTTGAGGCAGGATACGGCTATTAGGAAGGAGTTGTCGGTATCGAAGGTGTGACCTACGCTCGCACCTTCGATGCCGACTGCTATGATCGATCTGCACACCCATATTCTGCCCGATATCGACGACGGCTCGCGTACGTTGGATGCAGCCCTTGAGATGGTGCAGATCGCCGTTGCCGATGGCGTCAGCACGGTAGCTGCCACGCCCCATGGCCGTAGTTCGGTGAGCGCCGGCGTCCGCTATCATCCCGATCTGGTTCATAAGCGGGTTGGCGTATTGCGTGAGGCGATCGCTGAAGCCGGCTTGAATCTGACCCTTGTGCCGGGTACCGAAATCTATGGTGAGCCGGGGGTGGAAGATCGGCTTGATGCCGGTGAATTGTTGGGGTATGGCACGAGCCGGGCGGTGCTGGTTGAGTTTGCCGCCGGTGCGACGCCCGCCACGGTGGAGCAGATTGTGTTCGGACTGCAATTGCGTGGCCGGCGGGTTGTGCTGGCGCACCCCGAGCGACTGCGTTTTGTGCAGCACGACCCGAATACATTGGCGCCGCTGATCGCGCGCGGCGTGGTGATGCAACTCACCGCCGACGCCTTGCTGGGCGCGCAAGGTCGGCGCTTGCAAGATCTTGCGGAAACCTTACTTACCCACGACCTTGTCCAATTGATCGCCAGCGATGCCCATGGCCCACATCTGGCTCGGATGCCGAATCTCGGTGATGCACGGCGTCGAACGGCTGTGTTGCGCAACGAAGCAACCGCCGAACGCCTCACGAATACGACACCCGCCGCAATTCTCGCCGACACACCACTCGATCTCCCCGCTCCCAGCCCCGTCCGACGCCGCTTCGGCTTCTGGTAGCGTTCCCTACCTGCCATGCTCCCCGCCTCATTCACCGCATCCAGCGGGCATTCAGTTCCTCAAAGAAGCCTTCCGCGCGCAGTGTGTCGAGCGCCGCGTTTACTTCGGCGTGAAACTGAAACGCCGCCGCCGGCAGCGCGAGTACATACGGATCATAGCTGAGCGCTTCCACGATCTGTAGGTTTGGGGTGCGATTCTGTGTGCTAAGCGCCGTGATGCGATCGACAATCGCCGCGTCGAGTTGATCGGCGCGCAGTGCATCCAGCACCGCTTCCGGCGTGTCGAACTGATTGCGTATGTCGAGTGCCGGTTGATCAACGGCTAACCGGCGCAAGAGTGCATCAGCATCACTGCCGAGCGCCGCCCCTACCACATGGTTGCGCAGATCATCGCTACCCTTGAGCGATGATCCTGCCGGCGCCACCAGCATCAATCCGGCATCGAAATACACCGCTGAGAAGCGAGCGCGGTAACCCTGTTCCGGCGCATACGGCAGCGCCGAGGCGATCAGATCGACGCGCCCGCTGGTCAGGCTGTCGTACAATCCGTCAAAGCCGACCGCGACGAATTCCGCTTCAACGCCCAGTTCGGCAGCTACTGCTTGCGCCAGATCAATGTCGTAACCGACCGGTTCGCCGTTGCGCAGATTGGTGAAGGGCCGAAAGCCGAGATCGACCGCCACCCGCAGGGTTCCTCGCTCCTGGATCGCCTGCCAGATCGGGTCGAGCGCCGGACCCGCCGGTGCAGTGCCACTGGCCGACCATACAACCCAGAGATAGCCGGCAAGAATCAATATTGCGCTTAGATCAAGGAAGCGCCGGGCAAAGCGTGTTGTTTTATGAGAAGCTGTTTTGCTCATCGTGACGCCATAAAATTACATTCTTAACATCAGTCGCTCATCATATTCTCATTATCGTTCCTTGATTTTCACTAATTGGTTAAGTATACTTTAATATAAGAGCAATCAAACGTCCTATTATATCGTCCGAACCATAACCTCTCGCTCGTAGAGCAGTGCCCCGCATAGCGTGCATAGTTGCCAATTGGCCTCGACATCGTATGCCGTCAGGCTTGTTCCCGCATCTCATGCGTGGTTTTCGAGGCTCCTTATGGTCGATCAGCAATACGATTCCCAACCACCGATGCCGGCTCCGGGATTGTCGGTTCCGCCGCAACGAGACAGGTCGCCGAGTCGGCGGGATATCTTCGGCCGAACCGTGCGCCTATTGCTGCGTCGCCTGTTGTATCTATTTGTGCATGTCGGCGCAATCGTGCGCCCACGCATTGGTTGGGTTTTGCTGGTGCTCTTTCTGCTTGGTGTGATCGGCTTGCAGAGTGCGCTGATGGTTGTGCCGCGGCTCATGGCCGCCTTCGCAACCGATACGCGCGCGGCACTCCTTGTACCATCCGCCTCGGTCGAACAGTTTCTCGAAGGCCAGTCCAGCTTTAACGCCGATTTGATGTGGGACTCGTTCAGCCCCGCGTTTCAAACGGTGTTGCAGGAGCGCGGTGGTTCGCGCGAAGCATTGGCCGCCCAGATCGAGAGTGAACGGCTCGCCGGGCAGCGCTATGGCGCGATTGCGTATGTCGGTGGTGTTACCATCGACAGCGAGCATCGTCGGTTCTTCTACACGATTAATGTCGAGTCGCCGACTCCGGAACGGAACGGCCTCTTTTCCTTCATATTCACTGTTGATAGCGACGGAAAGATCCTCAGTGTCAAGATGGACTCCTGATCGCCCCCGGTGAACCAGGAATGCCCGACAGGAATGGAGTGTAGTGCATGGCAATCGAGCCCTATCGCCCCGGAAATGACGGCCAGTATCGCGATAATCTGGATCGCGATCTCGACAAGAAGATCGAAACGTTTTTTCACCGCTGGCAATGGAAACTTTTCCGCTTTGTGCGTACCTGTCTCATTGTTGCAGCCGTGATCTGGCTCGCATTTAATCTCCTGCCGGGGCTTTTTGCGGTCGTATTCAGCGGCCAACTCGGCCCGCTGATCCTGCAATTCCTGCCGATCGCCGCGTATCTCTTCTTCTTCATCGGGTTTCAGTTCTTCTTGATGTATTTCTTCATGGCCCGTACCCGGATTTACTGGGTGCGCCCCGGTGAAACGGGTATCAGCTTCAAGGATTATCGCGGTAATCCCGAGGTTCTTGAGGCCGCTAGTCGTGTGGTAACGCTGCTCAAGGGTGCTAAAGAGTTCAAGAAGATGGGCGGCGAGGTAACACGCGGTATCCTGTTGATCGGCCCGCCCGGCACCGGTAAGAGCTATCTGGCCCAGGCGATCTCGACCGAGGCCGGGGTGCCGTTCGGTTATCTGAGTGCGCCGTCGTTGCAATCGGCCTGGATGGGTATGGGCAACATCAAGGTGATGAACCTGTATCGCAAGGCCCGCCGCTTCGCCCGTGAGTACGGCGCCTGTATCCTCTTCATCGATGAGATCGACGCCATTGGCGGTGCGCGTAGCTCAAGTCTGATGGGCTCCGGCGCGGCCGGAATGGGCCTGGACGATCACCAGGCTCAGGGCGGGCGCAGCAAGATGATGATGGGCATGGGCGGTATGGGTGGCGGCAGCGGTATCTTGAATGAGTTGCTGCTGCAGATGGATCCGCCGCCGCAAGATCAGACCTGGATGGGTAGAATTCTGCGCTTCCTGCGTATGCGCCGTACCAAGGCCGAGATGCCGCCGGTGCTGACAATGGGTGCGACGAACCTGGCCGAATCGCTTGATGCCGCTTTGCTGCGCCCTGGTCGTTTCGACCGCAAGATCGCCGTCGAGCAGCCCGATGCCGATGGTCGGCGCGAGGTGATCGAGTATTACATCGGCAAGGTGAAGCACGAGCCGATGCCGATCGACCGCATGGTCTCCGATACAATCGGCTATACGCCCGTCGCGATCAAATACTGTATCAACGAGGCTACCATCCACGCGCACTTCGACGGCCGCGCGGCGATCAACTACTGGGACTTCACCCGCGCCCGCGAGATGCACGAGTGGGGGTTGCGCCAGCCGATCCGCAGTATGTCGTATGAGGAACGCCGCCGGATCGCATACCACGAGGCCGGCCACGCCTATGCGATGGTGAAGTTGCTGAAGAAAGAGCGCCTGACGAAAGTGACGATCGTTCGTCACGGGAATGCGCTCGGCTTT
Source organism: Oscillochloris sp. (assembly GCA_012032775.1). GTDB lineage: Bacteria > Chloroflexota > Chloroflexia > Chloroflexales > Chloroflexaceae > JAAUQO01. Next base: position 25,922 of record JAAUQO010000036.1, read on the forward strand.
GCGGCCTGGAAGCCCGAAGAGGAGATCCACACCCGCACCAAGGACGAATTGCTCAACCGGATCAAGATCTCGCTTGGCAGCCGTGCCGCCGAGGAGTTGTTCCTGAACATCCAGATGAGCGGCGTCACCGGCGACCTTCAGTCGGCTACCGGTCTGGCGGCGATGATGGTCGGTGCATACGGCATGGACAACAGCTTTTTCTCGTATCTTACCTTCGGGATGCAGGGGCTGAGCGCCGTTGATATCAAGCCGCGGATCGAGGCAATTCTGCAAGATGAGTATCGTCAGGTGAAGGAACTGCTGGATCAGAATCGCGAGGCGGTGGTGGCGATCGCCGAGGCGCTGATCCTGCGCAATGAATTGACCGATATCGACGTGAAGGAGATCCTGGATCGGGTTGAGGCCGAGCATCCGTTTCTGGCGATCGGCTCCAAGCCCGAGCGACCGGTCTTCGGCTTCGCGGCGGCAACAATGCCGCGCACCGCGAACGGGCTGGTGCGCCGCCGCCGCGAACCGGCTGCCTTGCCCGCGCCCTCCCTCCCCGGCCCTGATGATCCTGATGTGACGATTATCGACGCCCACAAACGCCCTGGGTAAGGTGGGGTAAAAGGTAAAAGGTAAAGCGGCGGGGAGCAAGGCTCCCCGCCGCTTTTTTGTCTCTGAAACATTCCCTCGTAACCCTTCCGACGAAGTTGGTGTTACTGATTTCAGCAACTTTGTCGCTGAAATCAGTAACATCCATGAGAATTTCATGCCAGCTACTTGCCAGATCATGAATGATGGTGTAAAACTATTATACCAGCGCCGAGTGTCGGCCTGTGCCACAAGTGAACACCCATGGTTAAAGCAATCGATGCCCTGCCGCAAACGCCTGGTGGGCCGCCACTGCGTCTTCATCGCGATGGATTGCTGCGGCGCTTGTACGCCCTTGGTGCCGCCGCCGATTTGTCCGAATTGCGTTCCGGTATTGACGCATTACAGGCCGATGTCCATGCACCCGGCAGTGAATTGCAGGTTGATTCGGGCAGCGATGAAACGCTCAGCTTTGCCGCAGGCTACCTTGAGGCCGAACTGATTCAGATCGGCGCCGCATTGACGATCGAGCGGGCACGCTACTATGTGGGGCGCTTGCTGCGGGCCGCTGAAGAAGTACGCACCAGCGCGGTGAACGATATCAATCTCAATCGCTGGAAAGAGTACGACGATATCTTGACCGATAGCCTCTGGCTGATCGATCGGCGCGACCGTTCCGGCGCCCATTCGGCGGATTACTGGGGCAACTTCGTGCCGCAGATCCCTTATCAGTTGTTACGTCGTTATACCCGGCGCGGCGACTGGGTGCTCGATCCATTCGCCGGCTCCGGCACCACCTTGATCGAGGCGCAGCGCCTGGGCCGTAATGCGATCGGCGTCGAGCTTCAGGAGGCGATGACGCAGCGGGCGAATGAGTTGATTCGCGCCGAATCCAACAACCACCCGACCATCGCCGAAGTGCATGCCGGCGACAGTGCCGGCTACGATATGCAGGCGTTGCTGGCCCGTCATCAGCGTACGACGTGCAACTCGCGATTTTGCACCCGCCCTATCACGATATTATTCGCTTCAGCGACGATCCGCGTGATCTCTCCAATAGCGACGATCTCGATGCTTTTTTGGCTCGTCTCGGCGCAGTTGTCGATCGAGTTGCGCAGGTCTTGGAGCGCCGGCGTTATCTGGCACTGGTGATTGGGGATAAGTATGCCCGCAGTGAGTGGGTGCCGCTGGGATTCCTGGCCATGCAGATGGTGCAGGAGCGCGGTTTTACGCTTAAAAGTATCGTGGTGAAGAATTTTGAAGCAACCGCCGGAAAACGCAGCCAGCAGGAACTCTGGCGCTATCGTGCGCTCGTCGGCGGCTTCTATGTCTTCAAACACGAGTATATTTTTGTGTTCCGCAAGCGCTGAAGATAGCGCCGGGCAGCCAGGCAACTGAGCCGCCGGGTAGGTTTACCACGAAGCACACGAAGACCATGCCTTTCGCGGTTTGACTGACTCTACACCACGACTTTACCGCCCGCCAGTCGCTGCACCTGAGCTAAGGCGATCACCGGGATTTCCTGCGCCTCCAGTGGTGCACGACCTTCCTGAAAACATTTCTCGACGATAAATCCCGCTGCGACCAGGATCGCGTCTGCTTCGGCCACAAGTTCGGCCAGCGCCAGGGCAGTGCGCCCGTTGGCCAGGAAATCATCGACCAGTGCCACGCGGGTGCCGGCGGGCAGGTAGCGCGCCGCGATGACTAACCGAGCCTGACCGCCCCTGGTCGGCGAAGGCACCAGCCGTGAGAGCGCGGGTGCCTCAACGTCGGGCGAATATTTCTTGGCGTAGACCAGCGGCACGTCAAGGGCGATCGCCGTCGCCAGAGCCGGTGCGATCCCACTTGCTTCGGCGGTGAGCAGTAGTTCAGGCCGGTACGGCCGCAACCGCTCGGCCATCGCCATACCCAACGCCGCCATAAACGACGCCTCGATCCGGTGGTTTAGAAAATGGTCGATCTTGAGGATGCGATCATCAACCACACTGGCTTCGTTGACGATCCGCTCCACCAGGGGCATGAACAGCGGCGGGTTTGGGGGAATTGCATGTGTCATAGTGCTGATTGCTGAGTCACAAGGGCAGAGACGGGTTGATGGGCGAAGCATCTATGGCGCTGCTGTGTTTGTGACAGTGCATGCTTCGCCCTGCCGGTCCGGCTGTATCCCGTATCCTACGTTTCCGTCAAAACCTCGCGCAGTCGATCGGCATGTTCGGCGATCTCGCCGGGGAGTGGATCGCCGCGCAGGATGGCCTGGCCAAGGGGCGAACTCCTGAAGCGGAGCAGATCGCGCTCGATTTCATCCTGCACCGCCACATCACTCTCGATCGCACCGTCGCGGATGCTGATAATGCGTTGGCATATTGCCGCAACCTCGGTATTGTGGGTCACAATCACGAGCGTGACGTTCTGGGTGCGATTAAGGTCGATCAGCAACGCCATGATCTCGGCGGTCGTTTTGGTGTCCAGATTTCCGGTCGGTTCGTCGGCCAGCACAATCGTCGGCTGATTGGCGAGCGCCCGTGCGATCGCCACGCGCTGCCGTTCGCCGCCGGAGAGTTGCCCCGGCAGGTGATTAGCTCGCCCGCCCAACCCGACCATCGCCAACAACGCTTCGGCTCGCTTGCGCCGCGCGCTGCCGCTGATCGAGGTTTCGTACATCGGCACTTCGACATTCTCGCGGGCCGTGAGCGTCGGCAGCAAGTTGTGGCTTTGGAAGATGAAGCCGATCGTGCGCCCGCGAAAGCGATCGAGGTTGCGCACTTTGCTCAGGGGCGTGCCATTGACGATTACCTCGCCTGAGCTTGGGCGATCCAGCGCGCCAATCAGGTTCAGCAACGTCGATTTGCCCGATCCCGACGGGCCGATGATCGCAACGATCTCGCCGGCGGCGATCTGCAAATCGACGCCGTTAAGCGCCTTCACCGGCATGCGCTCGCCATAGACGCGCATCAGGTTTCTGGTTTCGAGGACGATTTCAGTTGCCATTGCGGCTTCCTTATTCATAACGGAGCGCCTCCAGCGGGCTCAGGCGCACAGCTCGCCAGGCCGGCAGCAATCCACCGACAGCGCCGAGGCCCAGGGCCATCACCACCACCTGCGTGAGCAGTTCCGGTGTGTATTTCGGCGAAAGCATCTCGCCATAATCCGGGATAAGGCCGATCAAGCCGTTCAAACCGATCCCGATTGCGATCCCGGCGATGGCGCTAAGCACGCCAAGAATAAGCGCTTCGGCCAGGACAGTGCGCAGTACGCGCCGGCTGCCCCAACCCAGTGCCCGTAACACGCCGATCTCGCGGGTACGTTCAAAAACGCTCATCAGCATCACGTTCATCATCACGATCCCGCCAACCAGCAACATCAGGGCGCTGAGTGCGCCGAAAGCCGCATCCATGCTTGCGAAATCCTGCATGCGTTCGGTCAGATCGGCGGTCGGTGCCACCATTAGATCCGGGATGCGCCGTTCAAGTTCGGCCGCGACCTCTTTGGCCCGTCCGGGGTCGTGCAGAGTCACACTCACGAACGACACCTGGCGCGGTTTGCCGAAGATTCGCTGCGCCTCTTTGAGCGTAATCACGCCGCCCGCATCTTCGTACGACACACCGCTTTCATAAATCCCGACAATCTCGAAGCTGGCGCCTGCCATGCGCAGCGTATCGCCGACGTTTTTCTCCAGGCCATTGGCGGCCATGCGGCCCAGGATCAGTTCGCCGGAGCGCTGGATGCTGCGTCCTTCGCGGACACGATAGTGGGCGATGTAGCCCTCGCGCGGATCGACGCCGTAGACGATGAAGAAGGGCAATCCCGGCACATTGGCGGTGCCGAAAACCATGCTCGATGTCTCCTTCACCGCCGGATGGTGAGCCAGTTGGGTTACCAGGCGCTCATCAATACTGGAGAAGGCGGCGTCCGATGCGCCGGCCTGTTCGACAATAATATCGGCCTGACCGGCGCTGAGCATGTCGGTCATGATCTCCTCAACACCGACGGCGATCCCATTCAATGCGACAATAAAACCGACGCCGAGGCCCAATCCAATCATCGTCATCAAACTGCGGGTGGGCCGGCGCAGCAGGTTCCGGGCTGCATTACCGCGCAGAACCAACCCGAGCATCCGCACAATCGGCCCGCTCTTCACCGACGCACCGCTTTCGGCCCGCATCGCCTCGACCGGCGCCAGTTTCGCGGCTCGCCAGGCCGGATAGCCGCCGCCGACCAATCCAAGCACGATTGCGATCGTAAAGGCTTGCACCGCCATAATCGGTTGGAATGCGCCTTCCAGCATGCCGCCGACCGCCGCCGAGTTTGCGCCGAGGGTGATCACACCCAGCCCAAGGGCCAGCCCGATCACGCCGCCGATCAGGGCGACGGTAAGCGCCTCGCCGATGATCATCCGCACCACGCGCCAGCGCCGCCAGCCCATCGCGCGCAACACACCGATCTCGCGGGTTCGCTCGATCACACTCATCAGCATCGCGTTCATCATGCCCAGGCCGCCCACCAGCACGGCGAACAGGCCCAATACCCAGCCCATCGAGCGGTAGACTTGCAGAATATCGTCCTGGCTGGTCGGATCACCGGAGCGGATCGCAGCCAGATCGGGCCACTCGGCCTCGATTGCGGCTTTCACCGCGTCGAGCTCACGAATATCGTCGAGTTTCAGTTTGAAGTAATTCACCTGACGGCGCTTGTCAAAGGCTCGTTGGGCGTCTTCAAGCCCGATCACCGCGCCGTTATCCTCGAAGCTGGCGCCGGTTTCGTAGATCCCGACGATCTGGTAGCTGATCTCGTTGATGCGAAACTTCTCGCCGACCCGCTTGTTGAAGTTCTCGGCGCTCTGACGGCCCAGCATCAGTTCGCGCTTGCCAACCGCCGCCCGGCCTTCGAGCAGTTTGTAGCGCTGCATCGCGAAGCTGCGCGGCTCCTCGCCATTGACCATAAAGTACGGCGCTTCGGGTAACGAGAGGATGCCGACAATACTGCCGGCCACCTGATCAACACCATTGACCCGCGCCATGTCTCGCCCGACACTTTCGTCGATCGCGCCGAGCATCAACATCATTGCGTCGCTCTGGCTCACCAGCAGATCGGCGTCCGATGAGGCACCGGTGGCGCCGAATCCGTTGGCCAACCCCTCGCCGAAGGCCGAGAGCACGACCACCGCTGCGACACCGACGGCGATGCCGAGGATGGTCAGGCCGCTGCGGATCTTGCGCCGCCAGAGATTTTTAAAACTGAGCATACGCGCCTCTGGTTTGAACCGAGAACCGAGACCCAACGTCGCGGCAAAACGCCTGTACGTTTCGCAAGCCGCCGCAGTAAGTCAAAGTTTGTTTCAAAGCCAGGCTTGCCGCTGAGCGGTTCCTGGTTCCTGGTTCTCGGTTCCTAGTTTTGGTGAAGAGTACAATCGTTGCAAACGATTCACTACGCTTCCGGCTCGATCACAACCGTCGCCGTCATATTCCAGAGCAGCCGTTCGTCCCACTCCAGCGGCTCAACCACAACGGTGTAGAGCACATCGCCCTGGAAACTACGGCCAAGACCCTCGATCTCCTGGATTCGGCCGGGCAGTGTCAGGTCGGGCAATGCGTCGAAGGTGATCGTCACCGGCGAACCGACCCGCACCGCAGCGATGTCGAGTTCGGTCAGATCGCTTGTTTCCAGTTTCCAATCCGAGCGATCGGCCAGGACAATCGCGGGCAGAGTTGGATCGGGCAGTTCGCCGACCTCTAACTCAATTGCGACGACGGTGCCGGCGAAGGGCGACCGTAGGGTGGCGTATTCCAGGGCCAATTCGGCCTGGGCAAGGGCGACTTCGGCGCTGCGGATTTGGGCCTGAGCTACGGCGAGATCGGCGGCCTGCGGCCCGGCGCTCACCTGCTCCAGGTTGGCCTGGGCCTCGACGATCGCGGCGTCGGATGCCTCAACCCGGCCACTCTGCTCCTCGCCGGTCAGGCGGGCCAGATTAGCCTCGGCGCGGGCGATGCGGGCGCGTGCGGCGGCGACATCATCGTTTTCCGGGCCACTAAGAAGATCATCGCGGGCGGCCATCGCCTCGCGCACCTGGGCTTCAGCGGCGGCGATTCCGTTCACCTCATTCTGCTGCGCGCGCTCAAAGGCCAGCCGGGCCTGGTTCAATGCCGCCTCGGCGTCGTCAACCGCCCGTTTCGCGGCATCTTCGGCGGCGATCAATTCCTGGGGCAGATCGCCGTCGCGGCGGTCGCGTTCGGCTTGATTATCCCAGTAGATCTGCGAGTAGGCATCCTGGGCGTTCCGCAGCGCATTGGCGGCCTGCTCAACCCGCAACTCGGCGTCATTCTTCGCCACCGAAAGTTCGTTGCGCTGGCGTTCCAGGTTAGCCTGGGCCTGACTGATCGCGGCTTCGGCCCGATCCAACTCGGCGCTGCGCGGGCCGGCGCTCAGTTGAGCCAGGGGCGGCGCGGGCCTCGGCGAGTTCGGCGCGGGCGGCGGTAATATCCTGAGCCGTGACTCCTCCGCGGGTCTGGCGTGCAATTGCTTCGGCCTGTTCGACGGCGGCGGCGGCGGCGGCGATCTCCTCGGGCGTGGCGCCCTGGGCCACCTGCTCATAGCGGGCCTCGGCCTGCTCGATATCGGACCGCGCGCGGGCAACCGCCAGTTCCAATTCGCGGCTGTCGAGGCGCGCCAGGGGTTGGTCGGCGGCGACTTCTTCGCCTTCGACCACCAGAATCTCAGCGATCACACCGTTGTTGCGGAAACGTAATTCGGCGCTGCGTGCGGGCAAGACACGGGCGTCGGCAACAATCTGGATCGGTTCGGGCTCAAATTCAACCACCGGTGTGGGTTCCGGTTGGGGGCCGAATCCGGCACAACCGGCGAGCAGCACGGTGCTAAGCGCCAACACCAACAGTGATCGACCTGACATTGAACACCTCCCTGAAGGCGGAGGCGGCGGCGTGGGAACGTCGTCATCCCGCCTGTAGGACTTCCTCGTCAGAGGTACAAATTACTTTAAAGAATGGTACGTACAATATGCGCAAAGGTTTCAAGCAATCGTGCGTTATAACTCCATATTGCTGCTCAGTATCCCATGTTGGGCGGCAGCATGCAAGCGTTGGGAACACAATTGTTAGTGGTAAAGTAATAGGGAGAGTAATCTCTGGTTATGCGCGGCGGGTAGCGCCGCGCTATTTTGCGGCTTTACCGACGGGTATGAAAACATATGACAACAAATAACCGACACGACACACCTTACGAAGTTGCCCTGATCGGCGCGGGGCCGATCGGGATTGAGTTGGCGGTGGGTTTGAAGCGGGCCGGGGTGCCGTATATCCACTTCGATGCGGCCCAACTCGGCTACACAATGGGCTGGTGGCCGCGGAATACCCATTTTTTTAGTACCACCGAGCGCCTGGCCATCTCCGGCGTGCCGATTCAGAATAATCACCAGGGCCGCATCACCGGCGAAGAGTATCTGGCCTATTTGCGCAGTGTGGTCGAGCAGTTCGATCTGGCGATCCAGACCTACGAGCCGGTGACGGGATTGCAACGCGACGAGACGGGATTTACCGTCACCACCGGGCCGATCAGCGGCGAGCGCAGCTATCTGGCGCGAAATGTTGTGCTGGCGATCGGCGATATGCATTGGCCGAAGCGCCTGGAGATCGCCGGCGAGGATCTGTCGCATGTTTCGCATTACTTCCACGACCCGCACGACTATTTCCGGCGCCGCTTGCTGATCGTCGGCGGCAAGAATTCGGCGGTCGAGGCGGCATTACGTTGTTGGCGCGGCGGCGCCCAGGTGACGATCAGCTACCGGCGGCCCACATTCGATTACAACCGCGTGAAGCATTGGCTGTTGCCCGATCTGAACGCCCAGATCGAAGCCGGCACAATCGGCTTTTTGGCCAACACCGCGCCGTTGCGGATCACGCCTGCGTATGTTGAACTGGAATGCTTGAACGACGACGGCGAACCAACCGGCAAGACCATCAGGCATGCGACGGATGCCGTGCTGCTGGCGACCGGCTTTCGCGGTGATCAATCATTGCTGGAGCAGACCGGGGTGCGGTTTCATGGCCCGAACCGGGTGCCGGAGTTCGACCCCGCGACAATGGAGACAAATGTACCGGGACTGTATCTGGCCGGCACGGTGGCGGCGGGCGTGCAGCAGCGCTATACGCTGTTTATCGAGAACTGCCACGATCATGTCGCGAAGATTGTGACGGCGGTATGTGGGCGTTCGTGCGGGCCGTTGGGCGATGTGGCGGCACGTACCTACGATCTGCGCTTCGAGCAATTCGAGGCGAATTAAGCTCTGCGGGTATTCAGGCCGCCCGCCCGCAGCCCATGCTTTGCGCCCGCCGGCGCACCGAGCACACTTGCTTGAGTGCTGTGAAACAGCGCGATACACCATTCTAAAGGCTTTTTTAAGGGGAAATATCGGTTTGCAAAAGCGAATCGAAAATGTTATACTGCGACTGCCCAGCACTGTTGGGTGATTAGTTTGCCTTGTGGCGTCAGGTTGATGATGAAGGAACTGCCGCATGCGGCAGTCCCGTCAGACCGTTCGGGGACACCAGCGATGAACAGTCTGTGAAGCACCACATTCAGTCCGTACGATCGGCAGATCGGCGGATCTGAACCAACCGGCTCAGCCGGAACATGGTCTGCTTCGTACGCTGTGGAAAGTGGGTAGCCCCCACTTTTCTTGTTGTAGGCGAGCGAAGGAATATGAAGAGCGATTTTTATACTGCCATTTCGCAGATTGCAGCCGAGCGCGGCATTCCAAAAGAAGCGATCATCGATGTGATGGAGCGGGCGTTGATCACCGCGTATAAGCGCACGCTCGGTAATAATCCGCCGCCGTTGGATGTAACCGTCAAACTCGATCCGGTCAGCGGCATGGCGCATGTGTATGCCGAAAAACAGGTTGTGGACGAGGTGTTCGACGATCGTTTCGAGATCGAGCTTGATGATGCGCGGAAAACCAAGCCCGACGCGGTGATCGGTGAGACGGTTGTGGTCGAGAGTACGCCGAACGATTTCGGCGCATCGCCGCACAGACAGCCAAGCAGGTTGTGCTTCAGGGGATCAAAGAAGTCGAGCGCGAATACATCTACGGCGAGTATATGGATCGCGAAGGTGAGTTGATCACGGCAACCGTGCAACGCACCAATAAGGGTAATGTAATCCTGGAGATGGGCAAGGCCGAGGCGATCATCCCGGTGAAGGAACAGGTTGAGAACGATCGCTACTATCACGGCCAGCGCCTGAAGGTGTATTTGCTGGAGATCCGGCGTGAAGATCGCGGCCCGCGCTTGATCGCCTCACGCACGCACAAGAACCTGATCACGCGCCTGTTTGAGATGGAAGTGCCGGAGATTTATAACGGCACGGTCGAGATCAAGTCGATCGCTCGGGAACCCGGCCTGCGCACTAAAGTTGCGGTTGCGGCGCGTCAGGAAGGGATCGACCCGGTTGGTTCATGTGTCGGTATGCGCGGCATTCGTATTCAGAATATCGTCAACGAGTTGAACGGCGAGAAGATCGACGTGGTGCAGTGGTCGCCCGATCCGCGTGATTTCATCGCCAACGCGCTCTCGCCGGCGCAGGTGGTTGAGGTGCATCTGAACGATCAGGATCATGCGGCGTTGGTGATTGTGCCCGACAAGCAATTATCGCTGGCGATCGGCAAAGAGGGCCAGAATGTGCGCCTTGCCGCCAAATTAAGCGGCTGGCGGATCGATATTAAGAGCGCTACGGCGCTGCTTGAAGAGGAGCGCGCTGCCGCCGAGGTGCGGGCCAGTGCTGAAGCTGAGGCGATGGCGACTGAGGCCGAGTTGGCGAATGCGGAGCTTGAGGAGCGCAAGGTGCGCCCCGATGGAACCGTGCGTTATCGGAATGTTGCCTATGGCCCGTTGGGCAATGATTTAATTGGTGTGACGGTGCAGCTTCGGGCGACATCGCAGAAGTTATATATTTACCATCATGATCGGTTGTTTGCCTCGTATATTCTCGTAGAGGACGAGAGCGAGGTTGTTGCGGACGAGGAGTAAACGGCGATAATGGCTCAGGCAGGGAAAAAGCAGCAATCTGCGCCGCCCGTGAAGCATGTGCCGCAGCGTACGTGTATCGCCTGCCGGCGTGGGGATGCAAAGCGTGAATTGGTGCGCCTGGTGCGTGATAGCGCCGGACGAGTGTCCGTCGATCCAGGTGGGAAAGCCCGCGGCCGCGGCGCCTATGTGTGCCGCGATGCGGCCTGCTGGGATGTGGCGTTCAAACGGCATGCGATCGAGCGGGCGTTTAAACTGGAACAGTTGCACCCCGAGGATCGCGCTGCATTGCTGGCGTATCGCAGCAGCCTGGAACCTGAGCCGTCTTTGGCAGAAGCAACACGTTCCGCCGAACCGAGATCCGCAGCCGATCGTACAGACACAGGAGGGAGTTAGAAATGCCACCACAGAAAGATAGAGATCGAGGTGTCTCGACGGCATCGCGTGGGCCGGGCGGCAATCGTGGTTCAACCGG
>JAAUQO010000303.1 GCA_012032775.1 Oscillochloris sp.
GAAGGTGTTGCGGATGCGAATCGGGATTTCGCGCTGCACCAGCGGTTGCACCGTTTTCGGATGCAGAATATTGGCGCCGAGTAGGCCAATTCGGCCATCTCGGCATACGAGAGCCGGGCCAGGGTGCGCGATTCGGATACAATCTTGGGATTGGCCGTCAGGACGCCGTCAACTTCCTTCCAAAACCAGACCTCGTCGGCATCGATGGCCGATCCGACAACCGCACAGGAATAGTCGGAGCCGCCGCGGCCCAGTGTTGTCTGCACGCCGCTGCGGGTAGCGCCGATAAAGCCGGTGACGACCGGAACTGTGCCGGCTTGCAACAACGGCAGCAGGCGCTCCCGGATCTTGTTGCCGGTGTCGGGTTCAAGCGGGGTTGCGTTGCCGTACTGCTCATTCGTGACGATCAACTCAGTGGCGTCGATCGCAACTGCGTCGAGGCCGTCTGCCCGCAGTGCGGCTGCGATCAGGCGCGCATTCAGGCGCTCGCCGATCCCCGAGAAGAGATCCAGGGCGCGCGGTGTTAACTCGCCGAGCACCGCAATCGCCCGCGACAGATCGCTCAGATAATCGAGCATCGCGTACAATTCAGGTTCAAGCGCACTGCACTCCTCAGGCGTGGTCAACTCGGCGGCGGCGCGCAGGTGCAAATCAAGCAAGCGCGGCACCGCCTGAGCCGTCGCATCGCCGTCGCCGGCCGCAGCATTTCGGGCCGCAGCGATCAATGTATCGGTTGTCCGCAAATCGGGGGCATTCATTGCCGACACAACCACCACTACCTCGTGGTCGTTGCTGCTCCGCCGTACAATCTCAACCACGCGGCGAATCGCGTCGGCGCTGCCGACCGATGTACCGCCGAATTTCATTGCGACGCGCATAAGGGTTTTGTGGTGGATTGGCAGTGAAGTTGCCAATCCACACAGTAGATTAGGGGATGATCAGGACTTTACCGGTTGTCTGCCGACCTTCCAGAGCACGATGGGCATCGCCGGCCTGCTCCAGTGGGAAGCGCCGGTCGATCCGCACCTTTAATGTGCCCGCACTGATCCAGCGGAACAGATCACCCGCCCGCCAGGTTAACTCTTCCGGCGTGGCGATGTAGTACGCCAGCGTTGGCCGGGTCAAAAACAGTGAACCTTTGGTGCTCAGCACGAGCGGGCTGATCGGCGGCACCGGGCCGCTGGCATTGCCGAACGATACCATATAACCGCGTGGGCGTAAACTGTTGAGGCTACCCTCGAAGGTGCTTGCGCCGACCGAATCATAGACCACATCGACGCCGCGGCCAGCGGTAAGTTCGCGCACGCGCTGGTTGAATGACTCCTCGGTGTAGCGAATCACCTCGTCGGCGCCGGCCGCACGGGCCAATGCGGCTTTCTCCTCAGTCGAGACTGTACCGAATACCCGCGCCCCGATATTCTTCGCCATTTGTACCAGCAACAGGCCGGTGCCGCCCGCCGCTGCATGAATCAGACAGGTTTCGCCGGCCTTGAGCGGATAGGTGCTATGGACGAGATAGTGAGCCGTCATGCCCTGAAGCAAGACTGCCGTCGCATCGGCGAGATCGACATCATCTTGCACGCGCACCAGTTTCGCTGCCGGTGCTAAGGCAAATTCGGCATACGCACCCGTTCCCGACGCCGTCGCCACCCGATCCCCGATCTTCCAATCGGTCACATCGGCACCGACGGCATCGATTGTGCCTGCACACTCAATACCGGGTGTGAACGGCAGCGGCAATATGTACAGACCGGTGCGATGGTAGGTGTCGATGAAGTTCAATCCGGCTGCTGCAACCTTGATCCGCACCTGATCCGAGGCCGGCTGAGGGATGGAAACCTCTTCGTAGCTTAGTACCTCCGGGCCGCCGATACTGCGCACCTGGATCGCTCGCATAGCTTATTCTCCCTGCTCGGCGCGCCCTTGCGCGCGAAAGAAAACCGGGCCTATACTATAACAGAAGGTATCTTGTTTGATGTGATGGGCCGGCTTTGCCCGTAGCTCTGTTCATAGGATTATGTTGGGCCTGTGCCCCAGGCTCCTTTTGGTTTTGTTGGCGGCAAGCTCGCCCGTGACCTACCGGAGGTAATGTACCCTTGGAGAAAGAGTTGTCAGCAGATTATTTTGCTCGTTATGACGAAAGCGACGACGCGCATTTTTATGTGTATCCGCGTCTTACGGCCCATATTGATGATGCGGCGCAGAAGGCTGTGGCGCAGATTTTTCGCGAGGAATTGCCGGCACAAGGCCATGTACTCGATCTGATGAGTAGTTACATCAGCCATATTCCCAGCGATCTGGCGCTGTCGGGGTTGGTTGGGCTTGGCTTGAATGAAGAGGAATTGCGCAATAATCGGCAACTCACCGATTATCTTATCCACGATCTTAACCGCGAGCCGCAATTGCCGTTCAACGATGAAAGCTTCGACGGCGCTCTCTGCACCGTCTCGGTGCAGTATCTCACCAATCCGGTCGTTGTGTTTCGCGAAGTCGGCCGGGTGCTGCGTCCCGGTGCACCATTTATCGTCAGTTTCTCCAACCGCTGTTTTCCCAGCAAGGCGGTGAAGATCTGGGTTGCGACCAATGATGCGCAACACCTGGGATTAGTGAAGACCTTTTTCGAGTTGAGCGGCGCCTTCGACCACGTCCGCTGCCTCGACCGTTCGCCCCATCGCTGGCTTAGCGATCCCCTTTACGCCGTTGTCGGAAGGCGTGTGAGCGCCGCAGTTCAGACAGCGGAAGGCTGAAATCAGGATTCAACTACTGGTATAATCAATCTTCAGGAAGCACACCGGCTGTCTGGAGTTGGATGGCTCAATTGTCTACAACCGACAGCCACTGGAGAGGATTATGCCCCCGGTTGCGCCTCAACCCGTTCAGTTACAGTGCCCATCCTGCGGAACTCAGTTTCGGACGGGCATTTACACGCTCCTTGATGTGACCGAACAGCCCGAACTGAAAGCGGCGCTGCTCAGTGGACAGTTGAATGTGGCGGTTTGCCCGAATTGTCGCAGCGCCAGCATGATCGGCGCGCCTTTGATCTACCACGACGCGACAAAACAATTGTGTCTGGTCTATTTTCCCCAGGAGTTGAACGCACGCCCTGATGAGCAGGAACGCTTTGTCGGCGAGGCGACAGGCTTTTTGCTCCGCAGTCTGCCTGCTGAAACGCCGCGTGGCTATCTGCTGAATCCGCGCCGGTTTCTGACCCTGCCCTCGCTTCTCGATGCGATCCTTGAGGCCGACGGCGTTAGTCGCGAGATGCTGGACGCGCAGCGGCGACGGGTCGATATTATCGGCGATCTGGCCAATGCCCTGGCCGATGATGCCGATTTCAGCACAGTGGTCGAGCGCCATCGCGACGATCTGAATCCCGAGTTTTTCGCCACGCTGAATGCGTTTATCGAGGCGACCCCGCCCGCGCAGGCCGATTCGCGCCAACTGTTGGAACAATTGCGCGACCGCCTGGCCGACGAGTTCGATGTCGGCGAAGAACCGGAAGCCGCCGACGATGCCGAGATCGCGGCGGCAATCGCCCGCCTGCAAGCGGTCGCCGATGCGGAACTTGAAGAAGCAGTGGCCGAAGCGCGTCCGTTGATCGATTATGGTTTCTTCCAGGCCTGGACGGATCAGATCGAGGCTGCCGAGCAGGCCGGCAATACTGCCGAGGCGACGAGTTTAAGTGAGCGCCGTGCGCGCATTCTGGCGATTGTTGAAGACCTCGATCAGCAGGCGCAGGCGATCTTCGAGGCCGGTAGCGCATTGCTGCAAGAGGTGATCGGCGCCGATGATCCGGCGGCGGCGCTGCGCGCTCAACCTGATCGGGTCGATGAGGCTCTGATGATGGTGATCTCGGCGAATATCGGTGCAGCCCAGCGCGCCGGCCAGTCTGCGCTGGCGGAACGCCTGGATCTACTGGCGCAAACCGCAATGGAGATCATTCAGGAACGGCTTTCGCCCGAGGATCGCTTTATCAACGACTTGCTCATCGCCGAGACGCCCCAGGAGTCTACGAAGTTGCTGCGCAAGAATGTCGCCAAAATCACCCCCGATCTGGTCAAGCGCTTGAATGAATTGGCCGACCAGGAATCCAAGCGCGGCGACCCCGAAGTTGTCACGCGGCTGCGCCAACTGGCCCGTGAAGCGGGCGCGATGCTGTTTTAATTCGATCAGCTCGATGGCTTAGCCGTCGAGCTGATCGATCATCATCATGCTGCGTCGAATTTTTATCTTTTTGTTGGCCCGCTGCCTACCTGTTCGCTCAAAACCCAGGTCATCCGGCGCGTTTTGTTGATCAAGCCGGATCATCTGGGCGATCTGTTGCTGGCGACGCCGGCGTTGCGGGTGTTGCGGGCCGGTTTGCCGGAGGCGCAGATCGATGCCCTGGTGGGGCCGTGGTCGCGCCGGATCTGGGCCGGTAATCCGGATCTCGATCGCCTGCATGTACTGCCTTTCCCCGGTTTTGCGCGGACGACGCCCGCTCGTCGTACCGCGCGTCGTTACTGAAACCATATCTTGAACTGCTGCGCTATGGCATGTTGTTGCGCCGCGCACACTACGACGCCGCGTTGATATTGCGCGACGATCACTGGTGGGGCGCCGCGCTGGCCGCCGTGGCCGGAATTCCGTGGCGAATCGGCCATGCCCATCCGTTGTGTGAGCCGTTCCTCAGCCGGGCACTGCCGTATCATCCCCAGGAGCATGTGACGCAGCAAGCATTGGCGTTGGTGCGGCAATTGGCGCCCGCGCCGCAATCTGATCGGCCGCAGTTGCGTTTTGTGCCGACACTTGCCGAGGCGCGTTGGGCCGAGAACTGGATGGCGCAACATCTGGCGCCCAACGAGCGGCTGATCGTGATCCATCCCGGCACCGGTGGGCCGAGTAAACACTGGCTGGAGGAAGATTGGGCCACGGTGGGGAATGCATTGGCGAAATACCAGGGTCTGCGGCTATTACTCACCGGCGGCCCGGCCGAGGTTGCGCTGGTTGAGCGGATTGCGGCACGGATGCCGACACCGCCGTTGACCCTGGCCGGCGCCACCAGTGTTGGTCAACTGACGGCGCTGCTTGGGCATGCGACGCTGGTGTTGGGGGTTGACAGCGGGCCGTTGCATCTGGCGGTTAGTCAGGGTGTGCCGACGATTCACCTGTTCGGGCCGAGCGACGAGCGACGTTTTGGGCCGTGGGGGCCGGCGGAACAGCAGATTGTGCTGCGAACGCTGCTGCCATGTACGCCCTGCGGCGTCTTTAGTCATTGCCCGCGCCATACCGAGCCGGTTGAATGCATGGCCGCAATTACGCCGCAGGCCGTGATTGCGGCGGTGAAGGGTGTGATACCGGCGGAGGCGGGATGACGGGTGTGGTGATCGCGGCGGGGTTCGTGCGGGCCGTGGGACGACCACGTAACCCTGTAGGGGCGAAGCATTCGCTCGGATTGATTGCCAAAACCGTCAATCCATTTCGCATTGATCAGCGTAATTTCGCCACTTGTGCCCGCTCGTAGGTTGCGCCGACTCGGGCGAAGCATGCGTCGGCATAATCAAGCAGTTCGACGCGTTCCCTGCCGGTACTGACACCGGCAAGCAACATCCTGGCCCACCCCTCATCGTAGGGCATGTGGCGAATTCGGGCGAGTTCGGCGGCGCGGCGCCATTTCCGCCGTGCAATCGCAACACGACCTTCGCGCTGCGCCAGTACTCCCGCCCAGCGCAGTGCGGCCGGAGTTGCGATTGGAAACGCCAGCGCGAAGCGATTCAAAGCCCGAACGGCTTTCCGCCCATTGCGCAGCATTTCCCGATCGTTGTCGTATGCGCCAAGGGTCAAAGCTACGTCGGCGAGCGCAGAATAACCGGCCAGAGCATAGATCGCCGCCTGCGGCAAGTGGCCGATCAGGCCGGCCGCCGCCCGTCGCCAGGGATCGCGCCAGTGCGCGGTTGCCGC
>JAAUQO010000304.1 GCA_012032775.1 Oscillochloris sp.
TTGTACATGGCGTTTCTGCTGGCCTTGCTGTATGGTTGGCAGCCGTGGATGTTTTTCACCTACGGGATGATGGGAGTGACGCTTATTTGGGTGTTGTATCGCGATGTTACCGGCCACCCGGTTACCCCACTGCTCGATTATTCCGCCCAATTTACCGCGCTTAAATTTGTCATTACCGCATTTCTCCTGGTTTTTGCGCTACGCTATGTCAGTACCTTCTATCGAGGACTTTTGGAGACGTATCAGAACTTTGCCGGGGAACAGATTCGCCTCAACGACGAACTCAAGATGCGCGAACAAGCCCTGGAACAATCGAACAGAAGTTTGATCCAATCCCGGCAAGCCATTGTTACCGTGCGCGAAGAAGAGCGCCGCAAGCTCCGGCGGGATTTGCACGATGGAGTTGGCCCCACACTGGCCGCCCAGGTTTTTCGGGTCGGTGTTGCCCAACAAGTGGCAACCCAGAACCCGCAAAAAGCAGCTGAAATGCTGATCGATGTCGAATTCGGTATTCGTGGCACCCTAACCGATATCCGCGAGTTGGCCTATGGCTTGCGTCCGCCGCTACTCGATCAGTTGGGGCTACTCGGGGCACTATCCGATATTGCAAAGCAACAGGAAGGGCGCGTTGCCGTTCGGCTTGATCTCCCGAGCGATCTGACGAATGTAAGTGCGGCGGTTGAGGTTGCCATGTTTCGCATTGTTCAAACTGCCATCGACAATGTCACGAAACACGCTCAGGCAACCTGTTGTGCTATTCAATTGAAGCTTGCCGAACAGTCGATAACCTTAAGCATCGTCGATGATGGTATCGGCATCGCTGATCGCCATATACCCGGTGTTGGCCTGACCTCGATGCAAGAACGGGCGGAAGAACTCGGCGGATTATTTCGCGTCCGGTCCGTCCATCCCCACGGAACCCTGGTTCAGGTCACTATTCCTTTACCCGACGAACACCCGAGCAAAACGGCAGTTTAAGGGAAGCGATTTTTCGCCTGCCGCCGCCCGGAAGGCATACTTCTTTCGGTTCATGGTGGAGACAAAAAGCATGATTTCACTTTTTATCGTAGATGACCACCCAATCTTTCGCGATGGATTGAAGCTGCTCTTTGATAATACCGAAGGGATGCATGTTATCGGCGAAGCCACGTCCGGCGAAGAAGCGTTTGTGCAACTGACCGGGCTGGAGCCGGATTTAATCCTTATGGATATTCAACTGCCGAATAAAAACGGGATCGAAGTGACGCGCGAACTCAAAGCGCGCAATCCGGATCATAAAATACTGGTGTTAACGATGTTTGAGGATGATCAATCGGTCTTTGCTGCCATGCGTGCCGGTGCTCTGGGCTATGTGTTAAAAGGGATTAATCATGCCGAGATGGTACAGACCGTGCGTGTAGCTGCGGCCGGCGGCGCGATTTTTAGCCCGCAGATCGCCGGGCATATTTTGCAGTGGTTTGCCCAAGGCGGTAGCCGACAGTCGGCAGAGGCCATGGTTGAACTCCCGGTGCTGACCCAGCGAGAGCAGGCGGTGTTGGAACTATTGGCCGCCGGATGCGACAACACCACCATCGCTGATCGCCTGACGGTAACCGATAAAACCGTGCGTAATTATGTCTCGCAATTGCTGAAAAAACTCGAAGTCGGTGATCGCTACGCCGCAGCAGAAAAAGCCCGCCGTGCAGGACTCGACTCCCTGCCGCCGAACCCCTGACACCCGCCTCCCGCCTCCCGCCTCCCGCTGCCCGGTTCTGGGTTCTGGGTTCTGGGTTCTGGGTTCTCGGTTCTCGGTTCTCGGTTCTCGGTTCTCGATTTCCGTTCTTCCACCCCGCGATACAGGGTATAGATCGCGCCCAGCACAAAGACCGTAAAGCCGAGATCGTTGGTGGTATAAATCGTCAGCCGGAAAAAGAGATAATTCGTCAGCGTGAAGATCGCCGCCGTCAGGCCGACCCGCCGATCCCAGATATTGGTGCCGACGCGATAAACCAGGATCGCCAGAATCAGGTTGAAGATCAGATTCGGCAGCTTAACCGCCCAATTCTCGGGGCCGAAGATCGCGACAAACGGCGCCATCCAGACCGGTTGAAGCAGCGGCCAGGTCTCCTGCGGTCGGGTCAGGTCGTTATACAGTTGAAAAAACTGCGTGACATAATCGACAACCCAGCCGCGACCGGCGGCCAGGTTGCGGGCCACCACAGCATTATCGCTATAATCGGCATGGCCGACATAAGGCATCGCAAAGATAATTGTGGCGGCGTAGCCAAGCCAGATCGCCAGGAACAACCCCAGCAGCAAGCGTCCGCCCTGCGGCGAGCCGATCGCCCGCACAATTCCGTCGCTCAGGCGCGGTAAGCCCGCACCGCCGAGCACTAGCGTCAGGGCCAGCAAGCCGATGCCGAGCAAGCCGTAGAGCAGCGAGTCGGGGAAGATCAAGACAAACAATGTCCGGCCGGGTTCGCGATCCAGGCCACCAGTTGGGCGACCGAGTAGCCGAACAGGCCGAGTGCCACCGCCACAAGGCTATAGCCCAGGGCGCCGCCGAGGGTGTAGCGGTGCAGCAGCGCCCGCACTGTCGCCAGCAGTGGCCCATGATAGGCCAGGATCAGGGCGACGACGAGCGCCAGCAACGCCACATTCAGCGCCGCACCCATCCAGATCCGCACCGTAGCCAGGCCTACGCCCGCCAAACCTACGCCGATTGCCGTCAGTGTATACACAACCGGCGCCGGCCGGATCAGCCGGCCGATCAGTAGAAACAGCAGGATCGCATTCACAACCAGCAGGCCGATCGCCGACCATGCCGGTGGATACAGCGCTGCCGGATTGGCCGTAGGCGCTCGCACCGTCAACTCGGCCAGGCGCACCCCTTTCGGCCGCGGATCGCCCTGGAAGGTTTGCGTATCGGTGAAGACATGCGATGTATACAGATCGAGATGCAGATCGGCACCGCTGCGAATCTGGGCGGGAATGCGCAGCGTATACTGCCCCCAGGCACTTGTCGGCGTAAACGTCCCGATCGCCGTGCCGTCGGCCTGCACCGTCACTGTTGGCTGGGCAACCGGCGCCGCACGGACATCATCAGGCCAACCCTGCACCGTGAGGGTAAGTTCAAGATCGGCGCCCGTGCCAAGATTAGGCAATCTCAGCACTGCGTGAGCGCGCGTCCAGCGTGAGCGACCGGCCGGCGCATTCGGGGTTAGCTCATCGGCGAAAAGATCGCCTTGCACAACCTGCTCGGCGCCGAGGCCGGGACTGGTATCGAGAAACAGCCGATCGCCGGGCCAGCCGATCGGCACCCGGCCGCTGGGCGGCGCCTGATAGGCCATCAGGCCGGTGGCTGTGCTGAGTAACAAGATCAATAGCAGCGAACGCAGCAGAGCGCCGATCGCGAACTTGCGCTGGGTGCCGCTGATTTCCCGGCGCGGCAAACTGTTCGGTTGTGGAAGATCGGCAACGCCCATGACAATCCGGAGTATACACCAATCGGCCGGCTACGCGACGGCGCCGCATTGCTCCCGACACAACAGCGCGCCCCTACTACGGCGCGCCGGTTCATTATACCGCCTTCTTCTTTTTTCGGTGTGAATGGAATATGTTGTGTTTGTGCGCGCAGCACACACAAACACAACATAAAGACACATTACTTGATGTCGTGCCACTAGAACGTCGGTAGCGTAATCGGATTTGTAGGCGTTACGGGCCGCCGGCCCGTAAGGATTCTGTGTTGTGATGCGCGCAGCGAAGCTGCGCCGCATCACAACACAAATACTCTACCGACGTTCTAGCCGCGCCTGAAATTGATCAAACATACACCCAGATATAATATATCTGTTCAATAACCATAGAATGTCACCTGCGGTAACCTTATCATGCCTTTCTTACGTTCGCAAGGAGGTAAAAATCACCATGTTTATGACAATGCCGCCCATGTTTCCATGGACGGCATTTCAATCCCTCAAAGGGATTAAAGATAGATCATAGCAGATCTGTTCAATGTTTCAATCCGCCGAACGGATTGCACTGTGCAAATTGTCTCGCTATTCTACCATACTACCCCAACACATCTTCCACAGCCACTTCACCGATCTGCGCTCCATCAAGGAGCAACGGTACCGTTGTGCCACGCCGATAATCGTTGCGGCGGGCGTACTGCGGCGATTCGGTTGGGCCGGTCGGCGCTTGATAGACCTCAATCCAACCTTCAGGCAGATTCGCAATCCAGTAACAGACAATCCCTGCGGCTGCATAGAGCCGTTGTTTGATCGTCCGATCCCGTTGAAGCGTGGTGTCGGACACCTCAACCACCAGGCCAATTTCCGCAGGGCCGGGATGGCGATCCGGGTAGTCGCGCCGATCACCCCGCACCACCACAATATCCGGCTCCGGTTCACTATCGGCGGTGGTACCGGCGATTTCCTTTCCTACTTCCAGCGCAACTGCAGCCCTTATGGTTACGATTGTGGCAGATCACCCTTATACAGATCCGCCAGTTTTTGCACTTCCTCAGCCATCTTCGCCCGCAGTGAGTCCGGCGCCAGCAGTTCGGCGTTGCCCCGGTAGCGCAGCAAGGTCTGGATAATGAAGAAGTCGCTGCGCCCCTGTGCCTCGACGATCATATCACCGTTATTCAGGCGCTCAATAATCTGTTGTGACTCAAAGCGCTGGCTTAACTCGCCCTGGGCTAGCGCAGCTGCGAGGCGGTAGCGAAATGTGATCAGCGGTCGCTTCGCTTCCGTGCCGGGTGGAATGCGCTGATCGAGCCGATCCAAATGACGGATACGGTCAACCCGAAAATCAAGGATTTGAGAACTCAAGGACGTGTAGGCAACCAGATAGAAATGCCGGTCGTAGAACTCGATGTCATAAGGCTCAACATATGGATGGCGCTTTTCACGCCCACTACTGGGGAGATAGCGGAAGGCGACAGGTTGGCGTATGGTAATACTTTGCTCAAGTTGGGCGATCAGATCAGCATAGGGCGTGTAGTCGATCGCCGGGCGTACCGGCGCACGCCGTACAGCCCTGCGCTCGTAGATCAGTTGCTCATCGGTGGTAAGATCCGCCGTGAGTCGTTCCAATACACCGGCAATCTGATGAACCTGAGGATGCCGGCGATCGAAGGTATCGCGAATGACGGCCAATGTGCGCAAATCTTCCAGTTGGTACACCGGCAGTCCACCTCGGAGCGTGTAGCAAAGCGGGTTAGCTGTGCGCGCGACCATAATCCCAAGTGCAGCAAGGGACGTAATATCGCGATCGATCATCCGACGCGCACTTTCGATCGATGGATACGCCGCCCCAAGCCGATTGGGGATCTCTGCAAAATAGAGCGGCCCCTCGCGCAGGGTTTCGAGCAGGGCATGCAGACGGTGAATGAGTCGGGGAGCAGATTTTGGAGGATGTTTCAGCATGTACATTGGTTTGCCGATGACGGAATTCGGCGCTTCATTCTCGTCGAGTGCCGCAGTTGCTTTCAGGAATTTATTGAACCGGACGAGAAGTTCGACGTGTGCTTTCCGACAAGGTTTGATTGTGTGTTTATTGAGGCAGAGTATAGCATGCAGATCAATCAGCAAAGCCCTATTTGAACATACGATCAAGGCTTTTTGATTAAATGTTGGACGACCATTGTGACATATAGGTAGTGAAATGTATCAGCGTGCCTTTGTCGTGTGTTTATGGAGTAGCGCTGCATGAAGTTTGCTTTAGGAAAGTCCAGTCTCCATTGGCGGCACTCCATTGAACGGCACCGGCGACATCGCCGCCGCTGCCGCTCGTCCAAGATCACGCTGCTTACCGCTGGGCATCGCGGTAGACGAAGCGCAGGGCGCGGCGTTGGTGCAGGGCGGCCAGGGTGGTGTTCCAGTCGCTATAACGCTTCGCGTCGGCGCTACGCGCCATCGGCGGC
>JAAUQO010000037.1 GCA_012032775.1 Oscillochloris sp.
CCGATAGGTGAATTCGTCGCCGGCGTCGGTGAGATCATTACTGCCGGTGCTAATCAAGCCCGCGTTCTCGTATGTCAGGCTGACGGATTTAGTCATCGCCAGATCCGGCTCGACAATCGTGAGCCGGCGCTCTTCCGAGGTGGCGGCGAGGCTGCCGTTGGCATTCAGGGTCGCACTGGTGCTCAGTTGGTCGCCGGACTGGTTGCCCGCAAGGTTCAGCACCAATACGTCAAACGCAATCTGAATTGTTTCAAGATTGGCGTCGCTGTCGGTGTTAGTGACGGAGCCGAAGTCAAAGCTTATGTCCGCCCCCGACGAGCCGCCGCCGCTAACGCCGACCGTGTCGCTCCAGCCGGCATCGTTGCTAAAGCTCACACTCTGCGAGCCGGCGATGTACTGCAAGCCGTCGGGTATGGCGGCCGGCAGATTGACGTTCGTGCTTGTCCCCTCACTTATTTCAAAACTGAGGTTAAAGGTGATAATTTCGCCAATCAGCACTGGGCGCGCATTTCCGGCGCTGCCGTCCTCAACATCGCTGGAGGCCGGCTCGCTGGTAGCGCTGATCGATAATTGCAAATTGCTCTGGGCACGTGATGTGATGGGGAATAACAACAAAAGCATGAGAAGCAGGATCGGGCCGGTGGATCGCAGGTAGCGGTGGTGCTGAAACAATGGACGAAAACCATAAGACATACTGCAATACCTTACCATATACTATTTGAGTACGTGCTGCGGGAGAAGAATAGCACGCCGATCAAACCACTGCATCACGAGACTTGTAGTGATCGAGTAACACGCGGTGCAAGAAGATATAGCCGCCGCCGACCCGCCGCAACAGGCCGCGCTCTGTGGCCTCTTCCAGCAATCCGACCACATTCCAGGGCAGGTGTCCGCTCCAGGCAAGCATAAGCCGTAGGATCCAATGCGAGATGATGACGAAGCCGCCGAAGCTGAAGGCGCCGACGATCGCGATCTGTGTGGCAAAGATGACGATTGCATAGAGCTGAGCGTCAGGCGCGATCACGGAACTGTTCTCCACCGTGCTGAAGATCGCATTGGCCAGGCCGATCAGACCGACTGGAACCAGCGCGGCCGCCAGCCCAAAACACGCGCCACCGATCAGCGCGCTGCGTGCCGAACGGCGCAAACCCTCGCCGACTGTGGCCAGCGGCGTCACGACGCCGGCCCGGAGACCGCCGGTGAGTCCGCCGATGAGGCCGAATGCGGCCCCAAGGAAGCTAAGGCTGAATGTGAGCACGATGATGAACAGCAGCACTATACCGAGCACACTCATGCCCGGTACGGAGGCAAGTATCTCCGCCGGCAGCCCGGCAGCGGCAAGGCTCAGCAGCATAATTGGGCCGAACACCAGGGCGCCGATCGCCGCGCCAACCGCAGCGCCGATGCCGATGCCGATCGGCACAGTGCGGATGCCGCGCCGCCACGACCAGCGAACGCGCTCGATCACGGCGATCCGGCGCGGGCCGAATCCCGGCCCACCGGTGAGCATGGCATACAATCCGCCGGCAAGGGCCGCCGAAAGGCCGGCTACGGCGGCTGCCGCGATCAGCGCACGCGGCAGATCGAGACCGATCACGTCGATCAGATCGCGCCGTGACGCATCAACCAGGTATCCGACGATCCCAAACAATGCTCCGAGCGGTAGCCCGGCTGCGGCGCCGACGAGTGTGTCGCGCACTATTCGGCCGGCCGATCGTTGTCGGGTTACCGAGAACCCACCGAACAAGGCACCGCTGAGCGGATACAACAGCCAGAGATCGGTTGGTGCAAGTGCGACGCCCAGCGCCAGGGAGATCATGCCGATCGGGATCAGACAAAGGAGGGTTGCCAGAACGGCGCCGCCCGCCCGATCCAGGATTGTATATGCTCGCCGTGTAGCACGACTCGGTAGCCAGCCGGGTTGCAGATCTTCGAGGTGAAAATTGCTCAGGTGCTGGGCGTGCATCTGACGCGAAAGAAAACTCAGACCGGCCTCAATGCGCGCCTGTGGCATGCGCAAACTCGTGTCGCCGCGCGCAAAGACCCGTTCGACATATGCCGCGACCAGTGCGTGCCGCAACATGGTCGGTTCGCGCGTGGCCGGGACGCCGCAGACCGGGCAGAATCGTGCGCCGGGCCGGAGCTGGTTTCCACATTGGTTGCACTCGCTGGGCACCGGAGGCGAAGCGATTGCGACATTGTCGGCAACCTGGGCGAGTACGGCAAGTAATAGCGGTGAGCGCACCAGTTCGTCCAGATCCGGATCGGCGTTCAGCAAGGCACGGACGCGCTGCAACGCAGCCCCCAGCGGCGCCAGAGCCTGGGTAATCTCTTCGGGTGCAAGCGGTTGCACCTCAATCGCCAGTTCGAGCCGCAGCAGTTCCGGCAGTGCCCGGTACGCATCGCTGCGCACGCAGACAACCATAGGCATGAAGTGCCGGCTACGAAAGCGGTTGATTGCGGCGACACAGGCCGGCCGATGTTCGTCGTCAACCTCATCGAGGCCGTCGAGCAACGGCAGCAGTGCATCGCTCTCCAACCAGTTTCGGGCCACGTCGTGCGGCACGTCGTACTGCGCGCCGAGTTCATCGACGATCCATTCGGCCAGCGATCGGCGCTGGTTCACCCACGATGTCAGCGGCAAGATCACCGGGATCGGACGGCTCTCTTCGGCCTCAGCCACATCAAGCAGATCGCGCAAGAGTTCGAGCAGCAGAGTGGTTTTGCCGGCGCCGGGATCACCGAGGATCAGTAGGGCTCCGCCCGACGCCTGAAATGCGGCCGGCAGCGTCAGATCGGGGCCGGGCCGGTTGGCTGCATCGTCCAGTTGCTGCACCTGCCTGGCCAGCGGCCTGCTCACCAACTCGGGGCGAGATACAAGCCGCAGATTCACGCGTCCAATTCGGGTAAAGGTACCGGCGAGCAAACCATCAACCCAGATCGCCCGCAGTTTGTGCAGCATGGCGCGCCGGTTTCGCTGCTCGCGTGGGTTCAAGCGCGTCACAGGCAGATTCAGCGTAACAGTGATCTTGTCACCGCCCACCACATCGCCGATCGTAATATCGCCGAACTGGTTGCCGCTTCCGAAGGCAATTAATGCCCGTTCGCTGCTTATCGCGCGGCCGGCCAGGGCGCGCAACGCCGGTTTGAGGCCCGGATCGATGGTGATAGCCCTATGCAGCGTCGTACCGTCGCCGGATTGCATGCCGGCCAGCAGACCGGCGAGAGTCGGCGCGGCCGCACTGAGTTCGGCCGGTAAGGCACCAGCAAGCATCGCCGTCAGCGCTTCGACGGATGGACGCGACTCGGAAGAGCCGTTGCTCATCGATCTGCTCCTGGCTAGGGATTGTCTGGGGGTATTGTACCTTCAGATCGTTATTGCGCGGGTGTTGCAGATTGTGGGATCAAGCCTGCCCTTCCGTCGCCTGCCACCAGCAGTAAGGGTACTGCTGCGCATCCGTCGTCAACGCGTCAAGCCCGGTTGTTTCGTCAACGTGCCATGGATTCGACAACCTGCGATCCAGCAGGCGCTCAAGAAGCTCAAGCTCACAGGCGATAATATGCCGAAACGCCGCGTAATCCACATACGTGCCACCAACCGCTTGTGAAACAGCTACTGGGTATTGCTTATTGCAGCTACGTTCCGGCGCAGCAACTGCTCGTTGATCGCGCTTGCTTCCAGGCTGCTTGCGCCCAGAAACCGCAGGAATCGGCTAAACCCGCGGGCCAATGCCTCGGCAAATACGGCATTCTCGCCGAGTGCCGGATCTTCCAACCAGAAACCCAGGATGAGCAATGTGTCGCTCGTGCGGTCAAGTTTGCTGTCGAAGCGCGCCACCAACCGGTCGCCCCACAACACGGGCAGTGTGTAGTAGCCGAACTTTCGCTGAGGTTCGGGCTTGTAAACCTCCCAGACATAGTCGAAGTCGAAGACAAGTTTGGCCCGCCCGCGCGCACTTACGTGATCGAGCGGCGCGAGAAACAGCGCTTCCTCGGCGGTATCGGTCGCCAACGGCGTCCAGGGTTGCGGCACCCGCCCGGCACTCAATTCGGCCAGGATTGCGACATCGCTGCCGAGCGCATAATGCGGCTTTTTCCAACCCTCCACCTGTAACTCAATCAAGCTGCCGTCAGCCAGTAGTGCGTCGCGAATCTGCTTCGCCTGCTCGAACGGCACCCCGCGCAGAAACGAATTACTCGTCCGGTTCATGCGTAAGATCCCCGCGAAACTCACTTCTTTCATGATCAAGAAACGGTTGGCTTCGGCCTCAGCACTTTCACGAATAAGATGGGCCGGCGCAACCTGCTCTGTTAGCGCATAGACCCGCTCGAAATTGTCACGATGATGGGTCATCACTTCGCCCGTGCGCCACAAATAGTAGAGCGCTAGCGCACTGTCTTTACGCCCGCGATAGCTCTGGGTGCGGCTGCGGGTCGCCATGGCGAAGTCGCGATTGCTCACGGTGCCACGTTCCTGCAACACCAGCCGCATCTCCGCGATCGCAGCGGCATGATCATGAGCCGTCGCCCGAATCCGTTGGTCGTGATCGCGTTCGCGGCGCATCACGACGCGCCAATGCGGTAACTCGTCCATCGGTCGGACGGCCAGCCAACCGCCCCAATCGAAAAATTTGCGCTGCTGGTAGGTAACCACTTCCCACATCCTGGGTGTGTAGTCGAGGACACGACTATGCAGCGTGATATCGTGGCTGCGGGCGATGATCTGCAATGGATCGAGTTGCAGGTACTCGATCGCCCGCATCGCCTGTTCGGCCCCTGTGATGCCGCTCCAGCGCCGCCCCGGCCAGAGCCCCTGCTTGCCGAGAATAAAGCGCCGCGCGGTTGTACGATCGATGGTCAGCATAGAAACCTCAAGTTAACACGAGTTGCACTTGCCGAACCGGGTTCTTACTGTCGCTCGACACATGCGCAGGTGGCCGGAGTGACGGCGACACGATTGTGAAATGCAGCTTCGTGGACAGTCAGAATACGCCAGCCGCGCTCGGCTGTGAAACGCGCCTGCACCTCGGCCGTGCTGATCCGGCGCGGTACATTTGGGATATCGAACTCGACGGCGAATGCCAGCAGATAGTAGCGCCCGCCGGGTTCCAGCGTTGCCGCAACCTCGTCAAGAAAGCGGTCGCCCTGTTGCGGATTGAACAGGTGTAAAAACCCGGAATCTACCACGGCGCCGAACCGGCGCTGCAACTGTGACGGCTGCAAAGCATCGGCGACCTGAAACGACACGCGGTCGGCGATCGCTTCCGGCAGCGCCGCAGCCTTCTGTTGCGCCGCTTCAATTGCGGCGGCGACAATGTCGATCCCCAATACCGTGTGGCCGCGTTGCGCCAACCCAATCGCGAGATCGCCGGAGCCGCACCCGACATCCAGGATCGGCGCCTCCGGTGGGTAGCTGTCGAACAGCGCGTCGAGCGCCGGCTGCGGGCCGCCGATATCCCAGGGCGGTGTGTTGCGGTAAACTGCATCGAAAAAGGCCTGCGGATCGGAACCAAATCGACTCATGCTTCCTCTTTTTCGTGCTGTTTGGACAGCTTCGCTGCCCAAACAGCACAAAATGTGCTAATCGTGTTGTCTCAAATAGCTGCCGGTCAGTGAACCCTCGGCCCGGCACAATTCCGCCGGTGGGCCGGTGAAGATCACCTGGCCGCCGGCGCTGCCGCCATCAGGCCCCATATCGATAACCCAGTCGGCCTGCCGGATCACATCCAGGTGATGCTCGATCACGATCACGCTGTTCTGCGCATCGACCAGCCGATCGATGATCCGCATCAGCAGGCCGATGTCGGAAAGATGCAATCCGGTGGTCGGCTCGTCCATCACATAGACGCTGCCGCGCTTGTGCAGTTCGGTGGCGAGTTTCAGGCGCTGGCCCTCGCCGCCCGACATGGTGCTGAGTGGTTGGCCGAGCGTCAGGTAGCCCAGGCCGACATCATTCATCGCCTGTACCACCGGCTTCACCTTCTTCTCGCTGAAGAACTCCAGCGCCTCCTCGGCGGTCATCAGCAACACGTCGCTGATACTTTTGCCGCGCAAACGGTATTCCAGCACCTCGGACTTGAAGCGCTTGCCCTCGCAGATCTCGCAGGTCGAGACGATCCCTTCCATAAATGCCAGATCGGTATAGACCACGCCCAGTCCGTTGCAATTGGGGCAACTGCCGGCCGAGTTGAAGCTGAAAAGCGAAGCGCTGACGCCGTTGGCCTTTGCAAAGGCCTGGCGAATATCATCCATAATCCCGGTGTAGGTGGCCGGCGCCGAACGGCTGTTGGCCGTCACCCGCGACTGGTCGATCACCACGGCGTCGGGATGTTGCTCCAGAAACACTTCGTTGATCAAGGTGCTTTTGCCCGATCCGGCCACCCCGGTAACCACAGTGAGGACAGCGGTTGGAACGTCCACCGTCACATGTTTCAGGTTATGCAGCGTGGCATCCTTGATCGTCATCCATCCGCCGGGCCGGCGTACCTGGGCTTTGATCGGCAACTGCCGGCTCAGAAAGCGCCCGGTCAGGGTGTCGGCCTGCTTCAGATCGGCGAAACTCCCGCTGAAAACTACCTCACCGCCGTGCGTTCCGGCCCGCGGGCCAATATCGACAATATGGTCGGCGATCGCCATCACATCGGGATCGTGTTCGACCACCAGCACCGTGTTGCCCTTGTCGCGTAATTTTTGCAGCAGGCGGTTCATGCGGGCCACATCGCGGGCGTGCAGCCCAACAGTGGGCTCATCAAGGATGTAGAGCATTTCGGTCAGGCTGTTGCCCAGATGCCGGATCATCTTCACCCGCTGCGACTCGCCGCCGGACAGGGTTGCGGTTTCGCGGCTGAGGGTCAGGTAGCCCAGGCCAATATCGACCAGATGGCGCAGCCGTTCTTTGAGTGCGGCAGCCACTCCGGCGGCCACCGGATCGCGGAACTCGCCCAACAGATCGATCAGATCAGTCACTTCCAGCGCCGAGAATTCGGCGATATTTCGCCCGTTGATCCGGCATTCCAGCGCTGCCTGATTGAGCCGTGCGCCCCGACAAAGCGGGCATGTCTGGGTGGTGGTGAACTGCTCGAACACCGCCCGATTGCGCTCCGACATCGCCGCTGCGTCTTTTTTGATATACATACGGGTGAAGCGCTCGACCAGCCCCTCATACTGCGAACTGAACTCACCCAGCGAGACCCGTGTATCTGCCGCGCCGTACAGCAATGCTTGCAGCTCGGAATCATCGTAGTCCTGAATCGGCTTGTCATTGTCGAACAGGCCCGAGAGTGTGTAGAGCTTCCACATCCACTTACCGACCTTGAACTCGGGGTGGCGGATTGCGCCGTCGTTCAGCGACTTGCTGCGGTCGAGAAACCGCTCCAGATCCAGTTGAACCGTTTTACCGATTCCTTCGCACTCGGGGCACATGCCCTGCGGCGTGTTGAACGAGAAGGCGTAGCCGGGGCCGGCATAGGGTTGCCCGGCCCGCGAGAAGAGCAGGCGCAGCAATGCGGCAATATCGGTATAGGTGCCGACCGTCGAGCGTGAGCCGCCGCCGACGCGTTTCTGATCGATAATGATCGGCGCATTCAGTTGCTCGATCGCGTCTACATCAGGTTGGCCGTAATGCGGCAGGAAGCCCTGCACAAAGGTGGTGAAGGTCTCATTCAGTTGGCGCTGCGCTTCAGCGGCGATCGTATCGAACACCAATGACGACTTGCCGGAACCGGAAACACCGGTGAAGACCGTGATTTGTCGCTTGGGGATCGTCAACGAGATATTCTTGAGATTGTGCTCTCGGGCGCCGCGGACAATAATCGCTTCCTGTCGCATCAATTCCTCCACATCAACATATGCGTCGAGCTACACCCCTTCGCTGCAACGGCAATCGCCCACAAGCGAAGTAGCACGTGCGTTCCATGCCAAGATTAGCATACAAGGGTGGTGCGCTAATGGAGGGTTACGCGGCTCAGCGGCAATGGCAGCGTTCGATCAAGAGGCCGACTTGACGGATGATCGCCTGGGCGCGCTGCTCAAGCTCGGCCAGGGTGGAAAGCCAGCGGTCGGCCACCGTATAAATCGACGCCTCGTCGTCGGGCGGGAGATCGAGGGCGCTGCGCAGATCGGCGGTATTTCCCGAGTCAACCCGGCGCAACATGGTAAGAATCGCCATCTGGCTGTAGCCGGCCTGAGCCAGCGTGCGGATCACCCGCAAGCGGCCGAACTCCACGGCGCCATAACGCCGATACTGGTTGCCTGGGTCGCGCGGAACCGCAATCAGGCCATTTCGCTCCCAACTGCGCAGCATATCGACGCTGACATTCAGGCGCGCGGCAGCCACGCCGATCGTCACCCGCTCACGGGACAGATCGAGGACGTAGCCGGCGGCCCAACGCTCCAAAAACTCGAACGCCGCTTCGGCGTAGGTGCGCTCAACCCGTACCCGCGCCAGGTATTGGTACGCCAGCTCCATGGCCATCCCCAGATCGCCGCCGGCAGCACGCGTCACCAGATCGAGCAGCAGATTCTTGTCGCCCAGATAGGGCCATTGGAGCGCCAGGCGTACCAGGCGCACCTGTTCGATATCAGTGAGGGAATAACGCCGGTAGCCGTTTGCATCGCGCGGCACGGGGAACAAGAATCCTTGCTCTTCATACAGCCGGATTGTGTTGGCATGAACGCCGACCGCTTCTGCCACATGATGGGTGCGCAACACCTGATTGGTCATGGAACCTACTAACGCAACGCGAGCGCGATCACTTGAAACCCTCCACAGGAATACCAGGATTGTTCCGCAACAGATACAGAATCGCCGTCAGTCTTGCGACCGATTGTTGGTGCGCCGGCAGCGGATCACGGCGGCAGCAGTCGCGTGACTACTAGTTGCACCTCGCGCGCGCGAAACGGCTTTACGATAAAGGCATCGATACCGCTGATCTGGGCGGCAATTGTCGGGTTGGCGGTGATCATAACGATCGGTACACTTGTGCTGCGGGTGCGCAGCGCTTGCACCAGGGCTGCGCCGTTCAGCCGGGGCATATCGTAGTTCGTCAGCACCAGATCGGCCGGGTCGTGGTCGAAGGCGCGCAAGGCATCAAGTCCGTCGTTGGCGAGGCTCAAATGCACGGCGGGATAAGTACGCGCCATAATACGGGCCAGCAGTGAGCGAATCGGGTCTTCGTCGTCGGCGATCAGGACATGGGGAAACGGACGCATCGCACACCTCGATGATGATGGTGAGTGAGTAGTGGCATGCAAGACCGGCGATGCAGGTAGTACCCGCACTACGCCGGGAACGGCAGTCTACGATCACAGACGCACGGGTGCGTTACCAATGCGCAAAAGCAACTCATGCTGGCATGGAAGCGCCGCATCTGCCATAATGGGTTATGCGATACACCGATGCACGTCGCCGCGCCTGACAGCGCTCCGTACGTTTCTTGTTGAGGGATTATCATGGACAACCCAACCCTGGCGCCAATTCTCGATGAACTGGATACACATCAATGCTGGGTGAAGCCGCTCGGATGGGCGAAACATCCAATCGCGCCCGATGCGGATTTCGGCGGCGCGGTGATTCGCCTTGATTTTGCGCGGCCCTCCAAACGCCTCGCAATGGACGACTTCTTGATCGTTTATGCGGTCGGACATCGCCAATTGTGCTTTATTGGGCGTTGCAACACACCAGTTCGCACCGCCAGTGAGGCCGAGATTGCCGGGAACCCCGAGTTGCAGCGCTGGCGGTACTGGGTCAAGGCGATTAACAAAACCCCAACCCTGGGGCGGGCCTGGGCGCAACACGATATCAAGCTGTTTGATCTGGTTGAGCCGCACAATACGCAGTACCCGGCGAATGCCTTCAGCGTCGGCAGCTTAAACTATGGCAGCGATCTACTGCGGGTGCCGGCGAGCTTTGTGCGGATGGTGGTCGATCAGGTGTTACAACACTCACCCGACAACCAGCGCTAGCTGAAGCCGGGTACACAATAAGCCACATGCAACCTCCGCGCGCCGGCCGCTCCAGCAACCACGCAACGAAGAGAAAGAATGTCCGCCATGCACAACCACCCGTGCCGAGCCAATCGCGTTATGGCTCTCCACGGGTGGTTCGCAATGACTCACAACAACGTCGTGCGAAATCTGATGAACTCTGCGCAATTACTGAAACCTGACAACAGGTTTTAGAAGAAGCCGAGTTCTTCGCGGGCATCCTCGCTCATCATCGACGGATTCCAGAATGGTGTCCAGACCAGATTGATCTTGATGTCCTCAAGATCCTGGTACACCGTTTTCAGTTGCTCGATTTCGCTGCGGGCCTGGTTAATGATCTGTGGCCCGGCCGGGCAAGCCGGTGTGGTCAACGTCATATCAACATCAACAACCCGCCCGTCGCTCAGTACGTCAACGCGATAGATCAGCCCAAGATTAACAATGTCCATCCCGATTTCCGGGTCGATCACGTTCTTCAATGCCGCGCGCACCATATCTTCAGTGATCATAGCTCATCTCTTCCTTAACGATCGAAACCCCGCACCCATGATACCATACCTGCGGTTTGAAGGACGAGCCGTAAATGCTTGTCAATCAGCTTATGCGTATCCCGCCACTGTTGTCGGTACACTGTCGCTGCACATGTTGTCTTACCGTACAGCAGGATTTTCCGGCTCAGCGAGCGTGGCTCTGGGTGCTATGGTAGGGCAAGCAATGGTGGTGATCGAACAACAGACGATGGAATGTATGTTTTATGCTCGATCTACTTGCCGGTAGTCCGCTGCTTCTGCTCTTTGTCGTCTCTGCAATCGGCTATCTCATTGGTCGTATCCGGATTGGCGGTGTCAGTCTCGGCGTTGCTGCCGTGTTGTTTGTCGGCCTGGCCTTCGGCGCCCTCGACGAGCGCCTGAAATTGCCCGAAATCCTGTATCTGTTCGGCCTTGTGTTGTTCGTCTACACCATCGGGTTAAGTAGCGGGCCGGGCTTTTTCGCATCCCTGCGCCGTAAAGGCGTCCGCGACAACCTGCTCGTGCTCGGTGTGATCCTGCTCGCGACAGCCAGCACCGTCGCCGCCTCGTTTGTGCTCAGTCTGCCGGCAACTATCACCGCCGGGCTGTTCGCCGGCAGCCTCACCAATACACCGGCCCTCGCGGCCGTGCTTGAACAGCTGAAAGGTACCACCGACGGCGTCAATGAGGCCTTGCTGGCCGAGCCGGTGGTCGGGTATTCGATCGCCTATCCAATGGGCGTACTCGGCATGATCCTCGCCATCTATACCCTGCAACGGCTCTGGAAGGTTGATTATGCGGCCGAAGCCGCGCAATTGCGTGAGCTTGGCGGCGGCGGCGAGCAGTTGCTTAATCAGACGGTACGCATCACAAATGCGGAGTTTGCCGGGCATACGATCGCCGAGATTACCGCCGAACGCGGTTGGGATGTGGTGTTCGGGCGGCTTTCGCACGATGGCCAGTTGATGCCGGCCTTCGGCTCGGCCCGACTTGCGATCGGTGATCTGATCAGCGTAATCGGTGTTCCCGATGAGGTACAGCGCGTGGCGGCCGTGGTCGGTCGGCCGGTCGATGAATCACTCGACCGCGACCGCAAAACGCTCGACTTTCGCCGGATCTTTGTGTCCAGTTCGCAGGTTGCCGGTAAACGTCTGCGCGACCTCAATCTGCCCGAAACCTACGGCGCAATTGTCACACGTATCCGGCGCGGCGATCATGATCTTTTGCCCCATGCCGATACGGTGTTGGAACTCGGCGATCGGGTGCGCGTCGTCACCCGGCGCGAAAATATGGAGTCGCTGAACAAGCTCTTCGGCGATTCGTATCGCCAACTCTCCGAGATCGATGTTGTCTCGCTGGGTCTAGGTATTGCGCTCGGACTGTTGCTCGGCACGATTCCGATCCCCTTGCCGGGCGGTTCTACCTTCTCGCTCGGTATCGCCGGCGGTCCGCTGATCGCCGCGCTGTTTCTTGGCTGGCGCGAACGCACCGGCCCGATCATCTGGAGCCTGCCCTACAGCGCCAATCTGACCCTGCGCCAGGTTGGGCTTACATTGTTCCTGGCCGGGGTCGGCACCCGTTCCGGCTTTAGTTTCGTGAACACCCTGGCGCAAGGCGGTGGGTTCGCGATCTTTATCGCCGGCGCCTTGATCACCTGTATCTCCGCCGTGGTGATGCTGAGTATCGGCTATAAACTGCTGCGCATCCCGATGAGTCTGCTGATCGGCATGCTCGCCGGCATGCAAACTCAACCGGCGCTGCTTGGCTTCGCCATCGAGCAGACCCGCAGCGATCTACCGAATGTCGGCTACACTACGGTCTATCCGCTCGCGACGATCGCCAAGATTATTTGCGCCCAACTTCTGCTGACACTCCTTGTATGAGTGTAGCGTGTTGGCGGTGGAGTTTTACGC
The DNA here is from genome assembly GCA_012032775.1 of Oscillochloris sp. GTDB lineage: Bacteria > Chloroflexota > Chloroflexia > Chloroflexales > Chloroflexaceae > JAAUQO01. Next base: position 12,407 of record JAAUQO010000037.1, read on the forward strand.
ACGGAACGGGTAAAACTCCATCTCATCGGCTCCGCGTCACACCCACGCGCACACAGGCATCGGCAACCGGACATGTGCTGCAACGCGGCGAGGTCGGGCGGCAAATATTCTGCCCCAATGTGACCAGCAAGCCGTTGATCGCGATCCAGTGCTGTTGCGGCAAGATCTCGCGCAAGGTCAATTCCGTCTCGTCGGGGGTGCGGGTGGCGACATAGCCCCAGCGGTTGCAGATCCGATGCACATGGATATCGACACAGATCCCCGGCAGCCCGAAGCCCATCGTCAGCACCAGATTGGCGGTTTTGCGGCCAACCCCCGGTAATGCCAGCAGTGCGTCGAGGTCGTTCGGTACGGCGCCGGCGTATCTGTCGATCAGGGTGCGACAGATCGCGATAATCGAGCGGGCTTTGTTGCGGTAGAAGCCCACCGGGTAGATCAACGCGGCGATCTGTTCCTCGCCCAGGGCCAGCATCGCCTCCGGCGTGTCGGCGACCGCGAATACACGCGGCGCAACCACGGCCGTAAGCGTGTCTTTGGTGCGTAAGCTGAGCAATGTCGCGATCAGGATGCGAAACGGCGTCTGCCGTTCGCCGCCCATCTGATCGATCAAGGGCTGCGGATAGTGCGGCATCGTCGCCGTCAGTTGCTGCAACACCGCGTCGATGGGAAAATCCGGCCGGGCAACGCCTGCGGCAGGTGACATAGATCGCTCTCCTCCAAGATGACAGCGGTTGAATGAGCTTGTCATCGATCGTTCAATCGTGCATACGATACTGGTACCGGAACCATGCTATAGTTGCGATACTACCACAGCCGGTCGTTCCAGGATTTATACGACGGTGAGGAGTTCTGTGATGACGAAGATTCTGCTGGTCGAAGATAATGAGATGAACCGCGACATGCTTTCGCGGCGCCTGCAACGTAAAGGCTACGAGGTTTCCATCGCCATCGACGGCGCCCAGGGTGTTGCGAAGGCACAGGTGGAACAGCCGGATTTGATCCTCATGGATATGAGCCTGCCGGTACTCGATGGTTGGGAGGCCACGCGCCAGATCCGCACCATTCCCACGATCGCGGCGGTGCCGGTGATCGCCCTTACGGCCCACGCTATGGCCGGCGATCAGGAGAAATGCTTCGCCGCCGGTTGCGACGATTACGATACCAAGCCGGTCGATCTGCCGCGGTTGCTCAGCAAGATCGAAACGCTCCTCACTCGCACTGCCGGCTAAAGCGAAATTGTGGTTTGCCCGCCGGGCGAATAGTTCAGATGAGCTATCGGAGTAGCGCATGCGTACCGTCACCGTGACTCGTCACATCAACCGGCTGCGTTACACGCATAAATTCGTCCTTGTTGCCGCCCTCTTTGCGTTACCGCTCCTTGTTGCGCTGGCCTTTCTTGTTCAGGAACAGAATGTGCGTATTAATGCCGCCGCGCGCGAGATCGCCGGCGCCGAGTACCTTGATGCCCTGAGCGAGGTTTATGCGCCACTCTTACTACATCGTCATCTGGCGTTGCGCGGCTCGGCGGTCGGCGTGCCGGTTGAGGGCGAGATGGCCGGGATCGCGGCTGAAGTCGATGCGGCGTTGGATCGCATGGCCGCGATCGATTCCCGCCACGGCGCAACTTTGGGTGTAGCCGGGCAATTCGCAGGTTTGCAGGCTGATTGGATCATATTGCGCGATCGGCGAATCACCGGCGATCTGGCCGGCGATTATGCCGACTACCAGCGCTTCGTGGCTCGCATTCAGGCTCTTTTCACCGCCGTCGGCGACAATTCCAATCTCATCCTCGACCCGGATCTCAATAGTTATTATGTGATGGATACGGTGGTGTTGCGGCTGCCCGAAGCCCAGGCGCGCATTGCCCAGGCGATGTTGCTGAATGAAGATCTGGTGCCGCGCGCGGAATTGCTCACCGACCGCCGCACCGAGTTGATTATGACCCTGAGTCTGTTGCGCAGCAACGCCGCGTCGCTCAACCGCAACCTCGCCACCGCATTTGCCAACGACGACGGTGATCTGCGCGGCGAATTGCTTGCGCCGCTGCTCGATTATCGGTATGCCGCGAATCAGATGCTCAGCCAATTCCAGGCCGCCGCCGAAGGTGATAATCGCTTGATCGGTACCCGCGCCCTGGTTGATCGTGGTCGCGCCACCTTACTCGTGGCCGGCGAGTTGCAGCAGCGCGCCGCTCCCGCCTTGATCGATCTGCTCCAACTGCGGATCGATGACCTGGTGCGTCGCCAGACCGGGACGCTTGTCTTTTCGCTCCTGGTGTTGGCGCTGGCCTGTGTGATCGGTCTGCGCCTGATGCACGCGATCAGCCGCCCGCTGGACGAACTGCTCCTGGCTACTGGTAAACTCGCCGCCGGTGATATGGAAGCCCGGGTCGTGATCCGCGGCGAGAGTGAAGTCGCGCGGCTTGGGCAGGCCTTTAATCGCATGGCCGATGAACTGGCGCAAGCCCACGATACCCTTGAGCAGCGGGTTGCGGAACGTACCCAGGCCCTGGCTCTGGCCACCGAAGAGGCCCAGGCTGCCCGGATCCAGGCCGAAGATGCCACCCGCGCCAAGAGTGCGTTTCTGGCCAATATGAGCCATGAATTGCGCACGCCGCTGAATGCGATTATCGGCTACAGCGAAATGCTCCACGAAGAAGCTGACGATCTTGGCTACGACGATTTTACGCCTGATCTGGCCAAGATCCGTACCGCCGGCAAGCATTTGTTGGCCCTGATCAACGACATCCTCGATCTATCCAAGATCGAGGCCGGTCGTATGGAAGTGCATCTTGAGACTTTCGGGATCGGTGACATGGTTCGTGAGGCGCTGATGAGTGTGACGCCGCTGATCGAACGGAATGGCAACCGGCTTGAGCTACGGATCGATGCCGACCATCCGATCTACGCCGATCAGATGAAGTTGCGTCAGGTGGTGCTGAATCTGCTGTCGAATGCCGCAAAATTCACCTCCGACGGCACCATCACCCTGAACGTGGACGCACCAATCTACGACGAGCGTGAGTATCTGCGCATCCAGGTTCGCGACACCGGGATTGGGATGGGCCCTGAGGAGTTGAAGAAGCTATTCCGCGAATTCTCGCAGGGCGACGCTTCAACCACGCGCCGTTACGGCGGCACCGGCCTGGGGTTGGCCCTGAGCCGGCGCTTCTGCCAGATGATGGCCGGCGATATTACTGTATCAAGTACGCCCGGCGCCGGTTCGTTATTCACCGTGCTGTTGCCCTGGCAGATCGCCGCCGAATCGCTTGCGGAGCCCGAGATGCCGGCCGGTATAGCGATGCATGGCGCAACCGTGCTGGTTGTCGATGACGACCGGGCGGTGATGATCTGTTGCGCCGTACCTTGGAGCGCGAGGGTGTGCGGGTGCTGAGCGCAACCACCGGCGAGCAAGGGTTGAGCCTGGCGCGCGAACATCACCCCGATCTGATCACCCTTGATGTGTTGTTGGGCGGTGTTGATGGCTGGGATGTGTTGGTCGAGCTGAAGGCCGATCCGCAACTGGCGCCGGTTCCTGTACTGATGCTGACGATCATGGATGATCGGAGCACCGGTTTTGCGTTGGGTGCCGCCGATTATCTGACCAAGCCGGTCGATCGGCGCCGTCTGGTGCAACTGGTTGGGCGCTATGCGGTGCGCAGCACCGATACCGACCGTTCAATTCTGGTGATCGAGGATGATGCGAGCACCCGTGAGATGATGATGCGCACGGTGGAGCAGGCCGGCTGGGATGTGATCGGCGCCTCACACGGCCACGAAGGACTGGCCCAGGTTGCCGCTCAGCGGCCGGCGTTGATCCTGCTCGACTTAATGATGCCGGAGATGGATGGATTCACGTTTCTGGAACAACTGCGCGCCAACCGTTCCTGGGCCGATATTCCGGTTGTGGTTGTAACGGCGATGGATCTTAGTAGCGCGATCGCGAGCGGTTAAGCCAATCGGTGCAGCGTGTGTTGCAAAAAGGCTCATACGAACGCGATACCCTGCTGAACGAGGTTCGTACCCTGGTGAACAGTTACCTGCAACCGGCCATGTAGAGGCGCAAGATATTGCGCCTCTACATGGCCCATGCAGCGCTAAATAAACGCCCCGATCCCGGTGATGGCGCGGCCCACAATCAAGGTATTCATCTCGTGGGTGCCTTCATACGAGTACAGCGCTTCGGCATCGGCGAAATAGCGCGCCACCTCGTGTTCAAGCAGAATGCCGTTCCCGCCCAACAAACCACGCCCGATCGACACTGTTTCGCGCATTTTCTCGCCGCAGAACACTTTGGCCAGCGACGCACGTTCGTGGCTGATCTTGCCGTCGCGGGCATAGAGTTGGCTCATACGCATACACATTGTCTGCATTGCCGTGACATTGGCGAGCATCTGAACCAGACCGTTTTGCACCATCTGGAAGGCGGCGATCGGCCGGCCGAACTGAATGCGCTGGTTGGCATAGTCCAGGGTACGCTCATACGCGCCCATTGCCACACCGGTCATCGCCCAGGCCACCGCAGCCCTGGTAACAGCGAGTTGGCGCGCCACATCGCGGAATGAAGTAACGCCCGGCAGCCGGTTTGCCGCCGGCACCTTGCAGTTTTCAAGCCGAATATCGGCGTTTTGCACCACCCGCAGCGAAATCTTGCCTTCCAACTTTTCGACATGGTAGCCGGGTGTGCCGCGCTCAACCAGGAATGCCGCCACCTTGTGATTGGTCACATCGCGGGCGAAGATCACATTCACGTCGGCGATTGGTGCGTTGCCGCTCCACTTCTTGGCGCCGTTCAAGATCCACTGGCCATTTTCCTGGCGTGCGGTCGTCTCCATGCCTGCCGCAGTCGCCGATCCGATATTCGGTTCGGTGAGCGCCCACGAGCCAATCAGATCAAAGCGTTGCATGGCAGGCAGCCACTGCGCTTTTTGCGCGTCGGAGCCGAACATGCTGATTGAACCCATGCAAAGGCCCCAATGGACACCGAAAAACGTGTAGATCGAGGCATCGACCCGGGCCATCTCCATACAGGCGATGCCGGTGAGCGTTGGACCAAGGGCATCGATCGCATAAGGCTGGCGACCGAATGTCTCGCCGATCAAGCGACCAAAACTCGGAACGAGTTCATGCGGGAATTCGCCGCGCTCCCAGTACTCAGCGGCCAACGGGCGGACGCGCTGTTCCATGTACGTACGAATCTGTTGCTGAATCGCCTGTTCTTCGGCACTAAGCGTATCGGCAATATCGTAAAAATCACCGTTAATCGGCGGTACCACCTTGGGCCGGCGCTTACTCGTAATACTCTTCAGGAGCAGGCCGATCTCCTGCGGACTTACCCCGCCGAGCGACCGGACCATCTCGGGAAGCCATGAGTTCGGCAAGCGAACTTGCTGTAGCAAACGAGACAGACCGGAGTGACTCTGATTTGTGGGGGCCATGATGTTCCTCCAATCTCGCATTCAACCGACAACAACGCTGTCGCCGGAGCCTTCATCTCGCGTCGATGTGAGATGCGCGCCGACTCCCCTGAGGTGATTCACGCGGATTGTGATCCCAGATGTGAGGCAACTAGCGGATAGATAACGCAGCGCGTTATAGACGTTATAACATAGCCGCAGGGGGTCTGTCAATACGGTTCAGGCGAGATCTCAGCGTTGCTGCAACCTCCATGATCATTATGGAGTTCCCACTCGGCGATCAGGTACAGTACCACGGCACATATCAGATGGATACTTCCGATCAGGAGCACAATCGTCATGAGTGTTGACATAATTAATCCCTCGCGCGCCTTGCAACATCGATTCATTGCGGTAAACGTGCGCTGGATTGGCTTTTGTCGCCGGCCAGGCGGTAGAGATTACTGTGTGGTGATCATCGCGGGACAAATAACACTTCGCTAACAATGCATTACTGTTGTTCCGATAGTGGCATGCTATGCTGATGCTGTATAGAAAGGATTGTCGATGTATACAGTACAGATTGAAACGGTACGCCGCTGGGCTCAGGTTCTTGGGCTCGGAGTGCTACTGGCAATTACCCTTATTCTGGTGCTCGCGGTTGTTCTGCCTGCCGCAGCTCTGGTTCTGGCCCTGGCGTTGATCGCAGCAACCGTACTGGTCGTGGCACGACAAGTGCGAACCGTTGCGCAGACAGCTCAGCACACAGCGGCCAAGATGTCGTCGGCTGCGGAGCCTGTGCCAGCCACGCTGCAACTGGAGTTAGCCGACGGCAGCGTGCTGCAAGGGCGTCCGGTAGTAATGCCGGGCCGTCAGGAGCATACCATGGTTCTCACGCGGGAGGGCTATTTGCTGGTGGATGCCGAAGGCGCGATCCGCTATCGGCTTTAAGCTCCCGGCCGAGTGGTGTTAGGGCCGCTGCCGGAATACAATGTCTGCCTTGTGTGATGACGAGACGAAACTGCGTCGCACACAAGGCAGGCATTTTTGTACCCGGTTAGCGCCGGGTGGTCGCGTCGGTGGTGAGAACATAGCCGGCGCCGCGGATACTGACAATCAGGCGCGGCGCCTGTGGATCGAACTCGATTTTGCGCCGCAACTTATGAACCCGCGCCTTCACGAGATCGCGGGCTTCGATCTCATCGCACTCGTAGCCGAAGACATCGCGCACAATCTGGCGCGGGCCGATCACCCGTTCGCGATGATCAGCCATGTACAGCAGCAGCTTCATCTCGCCGTTCGACAGTTCGCTGCGTTGGCCGGCGCAGTCTACCGTACGGCGGTAAGGATCGACCGTAAGCGGGCCGATCGCACGTAAGTGCTGCTCGTTCCGCTCACGAAGCATCGTTTTGGACGTGATCTCGGGTTTGTGGGGAAGATAGTACAACTGATCGGCGACGTGTTCGCGAAACAGACGTTGCGATTGACGGTTTCGGCGCCGTTCACCGGCGCTGCGCACCCGTTCCATTACTTTGTGCATATCGAGGGGTTTTTGGAAGTACTCGAAGACGCCGTGGCCGATTGCGGCGATCGCCGTATCGAGTGATCCGGCCGCAGTGATGACGATGCTCTCAATGTCGCTGTCGTAGCTGCGAGCGGCGGCTATCACATCCATGCCATGACCCTCAGGTAGTTGGAGATCGGTGATCAGCAGATCGAACTGTAACGACCCCAGTGCTTCAACCGCCTGGGCCGCACTCCCCAGCGACAGCACCTGCACTCCGGCGCGGCGCAATGTGCCCTCGATGATACAACGCACGACCCGATCATCCTCCACCAAGAGCACGGATAACGATTCCATGAAATCTCTTTTTCTCGATGAATATATGACAGTATTTTCATACTAACTGAAGTTTGATTTGCACAGCAATAGTATTACAATCCTGTCAAATGATAGGACCATTTTTTAGGCCTGCAAAGCCAGGTTCATACCGTGCAACGAATCACCCGATTCGTATCGCCGCTTGGCGGAGCACCGCGTTAGATCCACCGTTGAAACCTGCCGGAGGAATTCAAGCGTATCCTGGGCCGCAGCGGCGCGGTATACCAGCGTATCGTTGTTTTTGCTGAAGGGAAAGGTGGGCAGGTGTGACAACCACGGCGGGTTATCATCTACGGTTACGTGAATTACCACCAACGAGTCAACCCCGGGAGCGATTGCGTGATCTGGGGCCGGCCGCGCTTTCAGATACTGAATTATTGGCGATTCTATTGCGGGTAGGCGTGAGCGGGACGAATGTGCTGCAATTAGCGCAGGAGTTGTTGTCGGAATATCGTGGTTGGAGTGGATTACTGCGGGTCGATTATCACGAACTGTGCAAGCGGCGGGGTTTAGGCGAGGCGAAAACGGCGGCGCTTAAAGCGGCGCTGGAGATCGGACGGCGCCTGTTGGCGACAGGCATCGAGGAGCGTACGCAGATCCGCTCGCCGGCCGATGTTGCCGCGTTGTTGATGTTGGAGATGGGCCATCTGGAGCAAGAGCATCTGCGCACGGTGCTGTTGGATACCAAGAATCGTGTTCAGCAGATCGCAACGGTCTATATCGGCTCGGTCAATAGTGCGCAGATCCGCGTGGGCGAGGTATTCCGCGAGGCGGTACGGCGCACGAGTGCAGCCTTAATCGTAGTGCATAATCATCCGTCGGGTGATCCAAATCCCAGCCCTGAAGATATTCTGGTGACCCGGCAGATTGTCGAGGCCGGCAAACTGCTTGATGTGGACGTGCTGGATCATCTGGTGATCGGACGGGGGCGCTATGTTTCGATGCGCGAGCGTGGTCTCGGTTTTCCGACATAACGACGCCGGGTTGGAATTTTGTTCCAACCCGGCGTGTCGTTCGTTTTTGGATCAATCGCCGATGGCGAGTTCGAGATCGGCCGGTTCTGCAAAGGCTGCCGGGAGTCGTTCATCGAGCCAGAGCCTGTAGCTCGGGTAGCGCAGAAAGAACGGCAGATCGTGTTTGAGACGGGCGTTGGAAAGCCTGGTAGAGGCGCAGGCCATCCCAATCACGCTCGGATCGATCCCGGATTGCAGCGCGACGGCAGGATCAAAGCGCCGCGGTGACAACATCCCAAGGCGCCGGCGCACCTCGGCAACTAAATTGTACTGGCGGATTGGATCGTCATCGCAGAGGTTATAGATACCGCCCGGCATACCAAGTTCGGGCAACAGGCGCAACGCTTCGATCAGATCGTCCACATGAATATGGGAGACAAAATTGCGGCCCTGGCCATAGAGCACATAGGCGCCGTTGGCAATTGCGTCGATCAGATCGTGGTCGGGGCCGTAGATTGTTGCGATGCGCATCACAATGCCGGGAAAACGATGATCGCGAACTGCGCGCATCACCACTTGCTCGGCTTCACATAATATTTCGCCCAGTGGATAACCGGGTGTGGTTGGAGTATCTTCATCAAGCAGGGCTTCGCCGCCATCGCCGTAGGTGGCGGGGCTTGAAGCGAAAAGATAGGCCCGTACCCGCCGGCTGCGTGAGCATGCCGCGATCAGGTTCTGGTTGCCGTCTAGAAGGGTGCGACGGAGATTGTCACCGGCAAGGATATTGCCGCCGCTAAGGTTATAGACAACCTCGATACCCTCGGTGATACCGGTGATCGTTTCGGGTCGGGTCAGATCACCGATCCAGACAGCCATTCCCTGAGCTGCCAGGCGCTCAACAACGGGATCTTCGGCACTATGCACCAGGCCGCGCACGCGATTGCCTTCAGCCAGCAGACGCTCGGCGAGTCGCGAGCCGACATAGCCGGCAGCGCCCGCGATCAGGTAGAACCCCATAGTTCACCTCGCTCATCGTTAGGGCACGCAGCGGCATCTCCATCGAAGCCGCCATGCCTATCCTATTGTCGCAGGCTGCCCCGAGGACATAGTGGTCCCGACCGGTTCCATCTGTTCAGGTGCAGCGCGTTAACGTCGATTTTAGCATTTCTTGCAATTATCTGCGATGGATTATAGGTCGGCATGCCGGGTGCATATCTTGTGCGTTTCTTGTGCATTTTTGGCCGCCGGGGTATTGGGGTTCGCAAATCATGCCATGGTGCGAAAAGCCTTCACGGGGCCAGGCTTGCGAACTGTTCGACCCAATGGCGTTGTTCGACGGTGTCGGGAACCGGCCGGCCGCGGGCGGTGGTGATGCGCTCGAATGCCTGTGCCGGGGTGAGTCCGAGCAGGGTGAGGACTGCGGCGGCGATCAGGGATGAACGGCCGATACCGGCGCGACAGTGGATGACGATCTGCCGGCCGGATTGGGCTGCCACAGCCAGATCGTTGATACAGTTCAACGTAAACCGGTTCAGCGGCGGTACACTGAAATCGGGGATGGGAAAGGCGACGAAGTGTAAGCCTGCCGCCACGGCGAACGATTCCTCGGCGCGCAGCTCCAGTTCTACCTGTTCGGCAGGTGTCAGCAGGCCGACAAGGGTTTCCGCGCCGAGCCTGTGTAGGGCGGCGAGTTCATCGGCCAGCCAATCACCGCCGCGGGGGCATGGCATCGTCGCAATCCTGCCGGCAGCGGGCGTGTCGATCCAGTAGGGTGGTGTGATCATTGGCGTGTAGTGTAAGCGGCGTACGGCCTGAGCATGGTTGCAAGTGATTGGCCTGGACCGGCGGCGCTACCCCGAATTTGTGGCGGCGGCAGTGGCCGCGCCGCGCTTGAGGCTTTGCAGCAGCACAACACCCGGCCCACTAAGTCTGGTCATAAAAATGCCTTCGCCGCCGAAAAATGCCCGCCCAAGGCTGCCGACGGTCTGTATGTCATAATCGACGCTGTCGCTGAAGGCGGCCAGGTTGCCGGTACTAACGATCAGTTGCTCGTTCTGAGCCAACTGGCGGCGCTCGAAGTCGCCGCTGCCGTGGATCAGGACGCTGCCGCGGCCGGAGATCCGTTGCAGGAAGAGGCCGGCACCGCCGAAGACGGCCGCCCCGGCGCGGCGCGCGATGATTAACGTAATATCGATCTCGTCGCCCCAGGCGGCCAGAAATGAACCCCGTGTGGCCACCACCGGCCCGTCGGCGAGATCCCATTCGGCGATGTGACCGGGCGCATTTGATGCGACCAGGGCAAACTGGTGTTCGCCTTCGGCTTCGATATAGGTCAGGGCGATACCTTCACCGGCCAACGAACGACGCACGGCCCCGCCGAGCCCGCCGGGCACCCGTGGTCGCCAGGCGATGCCTGGGGAGTAGGCCATGAGTGAACCCTTGCTGAGCCATGCAGTCTCGCCGGGTGCGAATTGCAGCCTGGCGCGCTGGGCGATCTCGCCGGAGATTGTGTATTCCATCGCGAACTCCTTTCTTGCCACCTAACAAGTATGTGACCTTCAGCATGGCATCAAGCCAGGACGCCGCCATCGACGGCGAGAATATGGCCGGTTACGAATGCAGCGGCGTCCGAGGCGAGCCAGAGCACCGCTTCGGCGACTTCATCGGGTGTGCCGAGGCGTTTCAGCGGCACCTGGGCCGCGAAACGCTCCATCTCGCCTGCGCCGGCGATCCCGAGCATTTCGGTGGCGATCCGGCCCGGCGCGACGGCGTTGACGCGAATCCCGCGCTCGGCATATTCGAGGGCCGCCGAGCGGGTGAGTGAGAGGACGGCGCTTTTGGCGGCGGCGTAGATCGCGACGCCGGGGTTGGTATTGCGGAGGCCGGTGGTTGAGGCGTTGTTGATGATCACGCCATTGCCCTGGGCGAGCATGTGCTGGAGTTCGTATTTCATGCAGAGAAAGGTGCCGCGGACGTTCACGGCCAGCAACTCATCAACCAGAGCCGGTTCTTGATCGGCCAGCAGGGCGCGGGTGCCGAAGCCGCCGGCGTTGTTGAAGGCGATGTCGAGACGACCGTACGTGTCGATCGCTAACCGAACCAGCGCGGCAACCGCCGCCGCATCGGTGACATCGGTTGCTTGAAAGATCGCACTGCCGCCATCGGCGCAGATCGCAGCGGCGACGGCTTGCCCGCGTTCGACCCGGCGATTGCCGATCACGATCTTTGCGCCATGACGGGCCAGCAGGTGTGCGCTTGCCGCGCCAATTCCCGATCCGCCGCCGGTGATCAGGGCTACGCGCCCGGCCAGGATTGCCATGCGTCACCTTTTCTACGCCCAAGTTTAGCCTGCGGCAGCACAGTCGGGATGACTCTTTCCGCCAACCCGACGGAAAAATAAGCGGTGTGCCTTACCGCGCAACTTATGCACCTGGGGAATGTAGCGTGTTCCGGGCGTAGAGTCAAACGGAGCGACTGCTTACGCGGGCAGAATCTTGTGGGTGCGGGCGCGGGCGACCGCCTCGGTACGACTGCGGGCGTCGAGTTTGCTGAGAATGTGGTTCAGATGACTCTTGACGGTGCCGATGCTGATGCACAGGGTTGCGGCGATCGTCTGGTTCGAGGCCCCTTCGGCCACCAGGCGCAACACTTCCAGTTCACGTTCGCTCAGGGCATCGAAGGTCGCGGTTCCGCTTGCGTCCAACTGGTGCAGTTGCCGGGCCTGCGCAGTTAAGCGGGCGAGTTCGCGCTCGATGTGTTGGGCGAGTGGCGCAGCACCGTGTTCCTGGGCGAGCGACCGGGCGCGAATCAGGGCAGACTCGGCGGCCGCATGCTCGCTGCATGCGGGGCGGATGCGGGTGATCAGTTCGGCGGCCTGGGCCGGATCATTGGCGACGAGGGCGTGTTCAAACGCCGGCAGAAGCTGTTCCTGGCGAGCGTACCAATGGCTTGCGCGCCGGTGCAACAGGGCGATGGTGTCGGATTGTTCGCGTTCCAAACGCTCACGCAGAAAGGCGCGGAACAACTGGTGATAGCGAAACCAACGCCGTTCGCCGTCCACCGAAATAACGAACAGATTGGCGTGATCCAACTCTTCCAGGATCAGCCGGCTATACGAATCGGTGGAGGGCTGATCGGATTCGATGCCGAGTACCGCATCGCAGAGCGGGCCGCACAGCTGATCGAGGATGGCGGTCTGGAGCAGAAATGCTTTGCGATAGGCCGGTTGTCCGGCGAACACATCTTCGGCGAGGTAGGCGAAGAGATGGGGCCGGCTGTCGCTCAGTTGGGCATCTACATCCGGTGGAGCTTCCCGGTTCCCGTTCAGGCCGGCACACTGATCGCCGGCGGTTTGCATGGTAAGGGCAACCAGTTGCACGCCGGCCGGCCAACCCTCGACATAGGTGTCGATATGCTGCAATGCTTCGGCGCTCAGTTCAATGCCGATCCTCATAAAAAAGTGCCGGATCTCTTGGTGGCTGAAGCGCAAATCGGCGGCTCGCAACTCGACCAGGCCGCCATGGGCGCGCAGGCGGGCGAGCGGCAGCGGTGGATCGGCGCGACTGCCGATCACCAGGCGTATGTGCGGCGGGAGGTGATCGAGCAAGAACGCGACCGCCAGATGCACCTCGGGCGCATGAATGACGTGATAATCGTCGAGTACCAGCAGTACTGCGCGATCGAGGCTGATCAACGCATTCAGAACGTGGGTGAGATAGTGCTCAATCGCGTGTGTATGCAAGCCGCCGGCCCATGCCTCCGGTTGCGGAATCGGCAGTGGAATGCGGGCAAGCGCGGCGTGCAGGTAGCTCAGGAAGCGCAGCGGCTCGTTGTCGCCGGATTCCAGGGTAAGCCAGGAGATCGCGACATCACTTGCGGCCAGGGCGTGGCACCAGGATGCGAGCAGCGTGGTTTTGCCGAAGCCGGCCGGCGCGGAGAGCAAGAGGAGTTGGGCTTCAGGCACACTAAGACGCTCGATCAGCGCTGATCGAGCCAGTGTCGCACGGCGTACCGGCGGTGTAAACAATCGTGTGTGCAGCAGCGGCGGATGCTCCACCAGCATGGCAACACCCTCTTCGGTTGCGCTTCGCCCCCTGGCGCTTCCTTCGTTACAGCCAGGCGAAACAGTGGTTCGGATGATAACCTTACGCCTACACTGTAGCGCACCACCAACCGCGCCACAGTGAAGTGGTCGCAACAGACTGTAAAGATTGTGCTCTATCTTTTGGTAGACGACAGTGCTGCGGGTTTAGCCGTATCGTGAGGGCAATCCAACATGCCGTGTGTACGAGGTTGCTTATGCTTGCCCATTTGCGACAACATCTCGTGGCTGTGCTGAGTTCGGCGCAGCGTGTGATTCTATCGACCACTGGACCGGCCGGGCTGCAAGCGGCAATGCTGCCCTGTGTGGCCGATGGCCTGCTGATCCGGCTGATGTTGCCGCGAACTTCGGATCTGTTGCTGAATATCGAGCGTGAACCGCAGGTGCTGGTAACCAGTAGCGATTGGCAGGTATGGGGCCGGGCACGGGTGCTGGATTCGGGCGCACGGGCGGCGCTGATCAATGGGTTCAATTTGCCGGATCCGGCCTGGTTTACGCTGATCGAAGTTGTGCCGGCGCGGGTGGCGGTGAGTCGCCACGAGGGTTGGGGTGCGGCGGAGACATTTGATGTTGACGCAGAATCGTAGGCCGACTGCGGTTTCAGCCAAACCGAAACCGCAGTCGGTGCAAACTAATTCGGCAGGCCGCCGGTAACGCGCATGATCCAGCCCATGCAGCGGTGGCCGAAATCCACCGGTTGGCAGTACATCATCGGGCATGCGCCGGCGATCAGGCACAGATTGTTGGCGCGGCAGAGTTCGACGGCTTCGGGCGAGACACTGGTGCCGGCCTGCATCAGTGATTCGTGCATCCAGATCCGCGGCACGCCGCTCGTCAATGCCTGTTGCACCAGATCAAGCGTGATCGCGGGTTTGGTGGCGATTACGAGTCCGTCGATCGCCACGGGAACTGCGGCCAGGTTCGGATAACATTGGTCGCCTTCGAACTCGCCGGCGGTGGGATGGATCGCGATGACCTGATAGCCGGCGGCTTTGAGTTTTTGGTAGATCAGGTTGGCGGGCAGCGGGCGCGAACTGGATATACCGGCGACGGCAATACGTTTCTGAGCCAGAAAATCGGCGATCTTTTCATTCAGGCTGGTGGGAGCTGTTGTTGTCATTGAAATCTCCTCTACCGGGTTTGCCGCAGGTGGACAGAACCATACACTATGGCGCGATCAGCGTCGCTGCGCATCTTGTGTGTATGGATGGTGCCGCTAAACCCTGGCGCGGGACATCTATCAAAGGGTTGACGTGGGGTTATAGCACGAGGCCTGATGCGTGATGCCTGAGCGGGCTGCCGCGCGGCTCGCCAGTCGGGTATGCGCTCCGCGATCAGGTTCACGCGTTGTGCGCACGGCTATAGAATGGGCCTGGCTGAGTGGCGGCGGATTTGGAGTTGGTGCAGCGGCTCATCATTCACGCCTCCAGGTGTTGCTCGATCCAGTCGATCGCCGACAGCACATCCGCTGCGGTGCCGTCGGCGCCAACCTGACGCCACAAGTTCGGGATGCGCTGGAACGGTTGCCCGCCGACGAGCAGTTTGATCGCGGCGCCTTCGGGGCTGCGCCGCAGAACCGCGATCAAATCGCGCACATAACGTACATACTGGCTGATTGTGATCGAGATCGCGACCACAGAAACGTGATGGCGTACCGCAAGGGCGGCAATTGCGTCGGGCGGTGTGTTCGCGCCGAGATAGAGTGTGCGCCAACCGCGCAACTCCAGGCAATCGGCGATCATACGCAGGCCGATATCGTGCGATTCGGGGCCGATGCAGGATGCGAGCACTTTTGGCGGGCCGGTCAGGATCGGATTAACGTCGTTGAAGCAGATCTCCATCACCCGCCGGGTCATTGCGGTGGCTAGATGCTCGTTGGCAATATCGAGTTCGCCGCGCTCCCAGAGCTGCCCGATCTCATACAACACCGGTTGCAGTACCGACTGGTAGATGGTGCAAAGCGATACACCGGCGCCCTGGGCCTGCCGGATCAGGTGGAGCGCCGCCGCATAATCGCCGGACATCAGGGCGGCAAGATATGATGTGGCCATCACGTCGAGTGACTGGTTGGGCGATTTCATGGTTTCCTCACCGCATAGATGCTCCTTGGCCGAAGTGTACCTGATCTATCCGGGCTTTACAGACGGCAGCGCAAGAAGCGTGCCGCTAAGGCTGGTCGGCGGCACATTTCCTGCTATGAAACAGGGACGTCCGATGAGCGCGTCGGCGCAGGAAGTGCGCTCAGCCTTGCAAATGGCGTGAGGTTGATCAGCCGGACGAGGGCATGGTGTATGGCTCATGATACGTCGCACCCGGCATGGTGGCAACGCGGGGGTATCTACTGGTTCTTGTTGATCCCGCAGCCCGCCAAGAAGGTGCAGCCGAGCGACGAACACCACGTCCCGCAGATCATGGTTGCGGATTCGATCCAGATGAAGATCAGCGCGCTTGCCACAACACCAACCCCAGGAAAAGCAGCGCGAAGACCCAGCCATTGCTGTAGGAGAGCCGCATCAGGATGTGCTGGTTCTCCCGATCGCTCAGGGTGGCGAAGCGCCGATACCAGCGCCAGGTAAAGACTGTTGCCGCGAGCACATATCCGGCGCTCAAGATCAGTGCCGGGTATGCGCCACGCGCGGCAAGCACCAGAAAAATACCGAGGCCGCCCAACAGTGCGACAACTGCCGCGAAGCCGAATGAGCCGTTGACATCAAGGGCGACGGCAAGTGTGCGCACATTCATGCGGCGATCCTGCGCAATCTGGTAGACACCGGTAAGCGGATAGAAGCCGAGTGTCCACAAGGCCGCGCTAAACACGCCAAGGGCGCCGAGCAGTCCCGGGGGCCACATTCGGCCAGGCATACCAACAGGCTCAGGCGTCCAGGTTGCGGCTGTCCAGCCCCAGAGCACAGCGATCACCCCTTGCATCACAAAGATGCAAACTGCTGCAAGGATCGGCCGGCCCTTCCAATGAAAGTGCGGATGCGAGTAAAGCACCGACAGGATAATCCCGGCGCCGACCAGCAGCCCGAAGCGGATGTCGATCGCGAAACCGGCCAGCAAGGCCAGGGCTTTGCAGAGCAGGGCCAGCACCAGCACCGTGCGATCGACCGGCGGCGGCTCAAGCAATGCGCCGATCGGGCCTTCGTCGCGGTCGTAGTATGAGTTGAACGCATTCATCCCGCCGTAAAGCGGAATATGGATAATCAGGTAGGCTGCGAGCAGGTGCAGCCATGGCATAACGGCTGGATCGGCCAGATACACGCCCCAGAGAAACAACGGACTCAGGACGATCGAGAAGCGCAGGCGCAGGTGGATCAGTGCTCGCCGTAGCGACGCCATAGCGCCCACAGATATGTTTGCCTGCTGCGACATGATCACACCTTCTACCGGCCGGCCTCAGAGGATGGGATAAAGGCGATAGGTTGCTGGTTCAGGAGTGCGCGTATTGTACCATGCTACTCGGGATTGTCGCCCTGGTTCGGCCCGATCAGTGTGCTGATGCGCCAACTTGCCACGGTTCGGGCCAGATCGGCGGGTAATTGATGGCGGGCCTGTGCGTGCAGCCAGAGGCTCTGCGTTGCTTCGGCCGGCGCCACGACAAGCAGGGCGCTGAGGCGAGGTAACCCGCGCTGAAATGCCCGTGCGCCGTCCAATCCCCGAAAGGCGAAGTAGGGATCGTCGCGGTCGGCGGCCCTTCGGCGCAGGTTCTGGATGGTTGTCGTAATCGCATCAGCGGCGAATGGGCCGGCATCGCTGATCAACACGAGCAGATTGGCCGCGCCGGCCGGAAGTTGTTCAAGTTTACCGCAGAGTGCGCCCGCCATGCGCTCGGCCGGATCGCGCTCGCTGGTGCGTGACGGGCGCAGCCGCGAAACCTCGACATAGATCTCGCTGTGGTCCTTGTGACGCAGCAGAAAGTCCGGCCCGCGCCGGCCGGCCGCAGCCAGAGGCTCATAGACGAGCGGGCTGCGGCGATCGGTGCAGAGTGCGGCGGCCAGGGCCAATTCGCAACGCAAATCGCGCTGTTCGGCGGGCGCTGGTGCCTGGCGGGCCTTTTTGCGGATCTTGGTCGCATAAGTCGCAGTGAACGCGCGCAACGGCGGAACGCTGCCGAGCATCCCGGCGTACCAGGCGGCCAGGGGATGCTCCGCTGAGCCAAAAGCTGCGGCGACCAGCGCCTGGATGTCGGTGGCGCTCATCGCCCTAACGGCTGATCGCCCCAGGCATTCGACTGGCGAAAAAGCTTGTGCATCCGAGACTCCGTTGCGCAGATCGTAGCGGGATACGATACCTTATCACGATCGCCGCGATCAAGCAATACAGCCCTACCGAGTGCGGCGAAGCGTTCTGCATATCCCTGCCTGCCGTGGTTGCTCCCGGCGCCACAGTCTGGTGCTTCTGTGCAAAATATGTGCAAGGCTCGTGATTGTGGTATGCTGCTGGTGGAAAAGAGGTTAGCGTAGGCGCAGATATGCGCAACCGCAGACGCTGTACCAGCAGGAGGAAGCTATGACTGCAACCACAGCCGCCGCCGAGCGGCGCTACCGGATTAGCGAGCACTATCTGAATGGCCCCGAGGGGCCGATGCGGTACTGGGCTTCGGAGCCGCGCCAGGGTTTGCCGGTGCTTTTTATCCACGGCTACGGCGCCTTGATCGATCACTGGCGATCGATTATGCGGGCCGTCGCCCGCGAGCATACCTTTTACGCACTGGATTTGTACGGATTCGGCTATTCGGCGCGGCCCGCCGGCCCCCCGACCAAGCAGCGTTGGGCCGATCAGATCGCTGCATTCATCAATCAGGTGATCGGCGGCCCGACCGTAGTTGTCGGGCACTCGATGGGCGGCGCCGTCACCAGCGAAGTTGCGCGGCGTCATGGCGACCTGGCGAGGGCAATTGTGCTGGTGAACAGTTCGGGGATGCAACTGCACGAGCGCGTGATCAGCGCCAATGATCGTTTGCTGCTCGATCTGATCGGCGCGCCGCTGGTGGGTGAACTCGCCGCCGGTATCTTCGCCAATGAATGGGGAGTTCGCCGCAGTCTGCTCGGTTCATACTACCGCAAGGATCGCGTGACGCCCGAATTGGTGCGCAGCTTCAGCGGCCCGATCCGGCGCTACGGCGCCGGTTCATATCTCGCGGTCACGCGCAACTCGCTGCAACTGGTTGTCGAGTTACAGCCCGGCGAGTACCGTGGCCCGGCCCTGGTGATCTGGGGCGAGGAGGATCGTTCGATCCCGCCCAGCGACGCCGATAAGCTGAAGCGCCTGGTGCTGCCGCAGGCCGAAGTTCAGCTATTGCCCGAGAGTGGCCATTGTTGTTTCGACGAGACGCCCGAGGCCTTTTGCGAGATCCTCTTGCCCTGGTTGAGCCGGCAGGAGCAGGCTGCGCCGCACAACGTCGAGATATAGTACACTTCGGGAGTGCCGCGCGGCGGCGCATCCGACGTTTGTGCCTGAGATAAGGTTCAGCTATGGCAAACATTCTGCAACAACTCCCGGCGGGAGAGAAGATCGGTCTTGCGTTTTCGGGCGGCCTGGATACAAGCGCCGCCATCCATTGGATGCGCGCCAAAGGCGCGATTCCCTACGCCTATACCGCGAACCTTGGCCAGCCCGACGAGCCGGATTATGCGGCGATCCCACGCCGCGCCCTGGAGTACGGCGCCGAAGCCGCCCGCCTGATCGACTGCCGCCGCCCTCTGGTGACCGAGGGTTTTGCCGCGCTCCAATGCGGTGCGTTCCATATCTCGACCGCCGGCTTGGCTTATTTCAACACCACCCCCCTTGGCCGCGCCGTTACCGGCACGATGCTGGTTTCGGCAATGCAGGAGGATGGGGTGCATATCTGGGGCGACGGCAGCACGTATAAGGGCAATGATATCGAGCGCTTCTACCGCTATGGGCTGCTGATCAACCCGCATCTGCGCATCTATAAGCCCTGGCTCGACCAGGCATTTATTGATGAACTCGGCGGGCGCAAGGAGATGAGCGAGTATCTGAGTGCCAACGGCTTTGCGTATAAGATGAGTGTGGAGAAGGCCTATTCGACCGACTCGAATATGCTCGGCGCGACCCACGAGGCCAAGGATCTGGAATTCCTCGATCAGGGGATGTATATCGTCGCGCCGATTATGGGTGTGGCCTTCTGGCGCGATGATGTTGTGATCGCTTATGAGGAAGTGCGGGTTACCTTTGCGGAAGGTTTGCCGGTGGCGCTCAACGGGCAGTCGTTTGATGATCCGGTGGCGCTGCTGCTGGAAGCGAATGCGATCGGCGGCCGGCATGGCCTTGGCATGAGCGACCAGATCGAGAATCGGATTATCGAGGCCAAAAGCCGGGGGATCTACGAGGCGCCGGGCATGGCGCTGCTCTTTATCGCCTACGAACGCCTGATCAGCGGCATCCATAACGAAGATACGATCAGCCAGTACCGCGATAACGGCCGGCGTCTGGGCCGGCTGCTGTATGAAGGGCGCTGGTTCGACCCGCAGGCGATTATGTTGCGCGAGTCGGCGCAGCGCTGGGTGGCGCGCATGATCTCGGGCGATGTGACGATTGGCCTGCGGCGCGGCAACGATTACACCATTCTCAACACCGAATCGCCGAACCTGACCTACGATGCTGCGCGCCTGACCATGGAGAAGGGCGAGGCCAGTTTCACGCCTCAGGATCGGATCGGCCAGTTGACGATGCGCAACAACGATATTACCGATACGCGGCGCAAGCTGGAAGCCTATGTCAAAGGCGGGCTGCTCTCGGATCGCGGCGCATTCCCGCAATTGCCCGGCGCCGCCCCGGCCGATGAGGAATGATCAACCCTTTTCACGGCGTTGCAGCGACCGAAATCGTTGCAACGCCGTAAGATAGCGTAATTTCCAGAGGTATGTGCCATGCGACGTTACCCGCTCTTCGCCGCTGCACTGCTCATCCTGCTCGCTGCCTGTGCTGAATCCGGCCCGGCCGCGAGCCGGCGCCGGTGATGACGGCGGCCACAGACCCTCCCGCCGGCGCAGAGGTGCAACGCTTCCCCGATATCCTCGCCGTCACGATCGAGCCGGAAGCCGGCGGAACCTACACCATTGCGGCAACCGTCTCCTCGCCCTATGATACGCCGGCCCGTTATGCCGATGGCTGGCGGGTGCTCGCCCCGGACGGCAGGCTGCTTGCCGAGCGCGAATTACTCCACGACCACGCCAACGAGCAGCCGTTCACCCGCAGCCTGAGCGGCGTTGTCATCCCGCCCGAGATCGGCGAAATCACCGTCGAGGGCCGCGACCGCGAGTATGGCTATGGCGGCGCCACAGTGACGGTTGCGGTGCCGTAGCAGCGGGCCAAACGCCGGTACTCGCTGGATGTTGGTACGCTGCCTGCAATAGCCGGTAAAGGACATCCTTTTGCCGCCTGCCGGCATGCGGCGGAAAACAGAGCGAGCGAGGAAATATGTTCTTTATTGTCTTTTTCGGCACGCGCCAGGTGGTTCGCGATGCCGATCGGCCGGGTTCCGGTGGGCACCAGCAATGCCCGCGCTGCGGCCAGTATGCCTTCTTTCGCCCCCGCAAGGCGCGTAACTGGGTGCATCTCTTCTGGATCCCGATCATTCCGTTGGGTCGGGCTGCGCCGATCGTCGAGTGCGGCAACTGCAAGCTGCGGTTGGCCATAGCGAATATCTAGCGCCGGGCAAGCAAGCGTTCCAGATGTATTTGCCAGAGGATCGGCCAGGAATGCCCGCGATGGCCGTAACTCGCGGCGTTGGCCGGAATGACCACCGCCTCGCCGCCTGCTACCCGTTTGATCTCACGTTCAAGGATGCCTAATTCGGGTGGATTGACCAGATCATCGGCGAAGTTCACGGCCAGCAACGGCGCACAAATCTGCTCCAGATACGGCGTCGGGTCGTAATCGCGCGCTGATTCAAACTGGTAGAGCAGATCATTGGCGTCGAGGCTTGCTTGATACTCGCCGAGCATGCGCTCGAACATGGTATCGGCGGCGGAAGCTGTCGGCGCTTCGGCCTGCCAACGGGCCGGCGCACTGATCATCAGCAGCAGGATGTAGATCGCAGTGGTAAGGCCGGGCGGCTGGCGTTCGTAGGCGCCGTTGTTCCAGGCCGGATCGTTGCGGATCGCGTCGATCGCCATTCGCCGCAGCATGCGATTGCGCCCGGCGATCGGCGCCGGTAATGCGGCCAGCGGCAGCAGTGCATCGACCATTGCCGCATGCAGGTAGCCCCACATCCATGTGTGCATTCCGCCCATTGAGGTGCCGAGTACCAGTCGTAGCCGATCGATCCCAAGGCCCTGGGTGATCAAGGCATGCTGGGCGGCGACCATGTCGGCGTAGCTGTAGTGTGGGAAATCGGCCCGCAAGCCGGCGCTCGGTTTACTGGATCGCCCATGGCCGATCCCGTCGGGCATGATCAGGAAGTAACGCCCGGCGTCGAGCAATTGGCCCGGCCCAAAAAGCACGTCGGCGAATTGAGGGCGCAAAAAGGCTTGCCCGTTGCCGCCGGTGCCATGGAGTAGCAGCACAGCGTTTGTGGCCCGACCCTCGGCATCACGTTGCAGTGTGCCCAGGGTGGTGTAGTGCAGCCGCACTTCGGCTAAACGGCCGCCGTCGGCGAACCGCATGTCGCGAATGCGGAACGTGTCCGAAACCGGTTCGGGAAGGGTGCTAATCAAGTGCATAACCTGTCCTATAGCAAAATGCCTGATTCGTGATGCCTGATAACGCTATTCGCGTCGGCGCAAGGCGCCATCGCACTGCCGCGCGGCTCGCCAGTCGGGTATGCGCTGCTCGATCAGGTTCCAGCGTTGTGCGCACCACTAGAACGCGTCGGCAGCGCGATGATCTCGGCCTCGGCATGGCCGGCTGCAACCCGCAATAGCGCTACCGAAAGCCCACCGCTGAAACGTGGCTGTCCGGCGGCGCCGGGATTGAGGAACAAGACATCTGCGTGGCGCTCCAGCAGCGCGATATGGCTGTGGCCGAAAATATAGACGTGCGGGCGCAACTCCGGCTCGTGCGGCAAGCTACGGGCGATCTGCGCCGGGCTGCCGCCGATATGGGTCAGGTGAATTCGCAGCCCCTCGTGCTCGATCCGGCGCATCGCCGGATGTTGCCGCGCCAACACGGTTCCGGCATCGGTGTTGCCGTGTACCGCCAGCACCGGTGCGACCTGCTCCAGGCGTGCGATAATCGCCTCGGCACCAATATCGCCGGCGTGCAAAATCAATTCCACCCCATGTAATGCCTCCAACGCACCTGTGGCCAGATGTCCGTGGGTGTCGGCGATCACTCCGATCTGCATTCTTGCGCTCCTCGTGCAATTTGGCACACTTCGTGCATGTGCAATTAGTAGCCTGGTATGAAATAATTACTACAGAAGCATGTAATATGGCATATCCATCAAAAATCCGCCCCACTGATCATACACGCTCTGCGTATTCTCGCCCGGCCCCGGTTAGATGGCTTGTGCCGTTTTTTTGTATGCTCGTGTTACTGGTTGCGCTGCTGCCGGCACAACCGGCACGCTCGCAGCCGCCGAGCAGCGATCCGATTGCGGCGCCTTCGGTTGCGCTCGATGTGGTCGATCTGCACGCCGCCGGCATAACCGGCAAAGGTGTGACCGTCGCAGTTATCGATAGCGGCCTGGCGCCGCTGGGCAAGCAGCGCTGGGATCGACTGCCCGACGGCGGCTTGATCGCGCAGCATCCTTCCCGTAAGCGCAATTTTATCGTCTATCGAGATTTTGTGGCCCCGACCGGCAATGACAGCAGCGATCCGAACGGCCACGGCACCCATGTGATCGGCACGATCAGCAACAATCGTCCGCTGCGGGCCGCAAAAGCCATGATGGGCGTTGCGCCGGGCGTAAATCTGGTGGTTGCCCGCGCCCTTGAGGCCGACGGCAGCGCCGCCTACGCAACCGTGATCGCGGCGATCGATTGGATTATCGCCCGGCGCGAGCAGTATAACATCCGGGTGCTGAATCTCTCGCTGTATGCGCCGATCGCCGGACCATACTGGGCCGACCCGCTTGGCCGGGCGGTGATGCGGGCCTGGCAGGCCGGGATTGTGGTGGTGACCGCCGCCGGAAATGCCGGCCCTGGAGCCGGGACGATCACCGTGCCGGGTAATGTGCCGTATGTGATCACGGTCGGCGCCGTGAAGAGTGCGCTGTTTACCGATTCCGGCGTTGATGAGCTAGCCGGATTCTCGGCTCGCGGGCCAACTGAATCGGCCTTTGCCAAGCCCGATATTCTTGTTCCCGCTGTGCGCGTGGTTGCAGCCATGCCCGACGACAGTACCCTGGCCCAGGTAATGGGCCAGGGCCGGCTGACCGAGAAGGCCAAGCTCGATCTCTGGACGGCGGCAACCAATCGCGATGTCGGCTACTATCAGTTGAGCGGCACATCAATGGCCGCCGCCGGGGTGAGTGGCCTGGCGGCGTTGTTGCTTCAGGCCGAGCCGGAGCTGACCAATGACCAGGTGAAATACCGGCTCATGGCGACCGCGCGACTGGCCCGCGACCCGGCCAATGGTACGGCGATCTACGCAATCTGGGAGCAGGGCGCGGGGCTGGTGCAGGCTCAGGAAGTATTGGCCAGCGACATCATTGCCGATGCGAACGGCGAGATGGATATTGCCGCCGACCTTGATCCAGACGGGACGATTCACTATTGGGGGTTGACGAGTTTCGACGCGGCGACGAATATCTTCAGCTTGCCCGAACTGCCGAGCACGCCAAAGGGCTATCTGGTCTGGAGCGGGGCCGGGCGGGCATGGGCCGGCGCCGATTGGAGCGGCGACCCCGAGGCCTGGGCCGGGGCCGGGCGGGCAGTG
>JAAUQO010000038.1 GCA_012032775.1 Oscillochloris sp.
GATCGTCTCACGTTGTGGTGTTTCGGGGTTGGCGACGCTCATAGATTATCTCTCCTTCGAAGGTAGCCTCTTCACAGTATCTTTGCCATTCGGCATCACAACACAGAATCCTTACGGGCCGGCGGCCGAAACGCCCACAAATCCGATTACGCTACCGACGTTCTAGCCCATTGCGGCGGTGCGCCGGCGGAACCGGCGCACCACCCATTCATTGACAACCTCACAACTTCGGCATATCCTAGCCATAGTGTCGTCGCATTATTCCTGGCCGCTATGAGTACTGCGCCATCTTTTCAACCGACCATCGTGATCGCCGGTGAAGACCCCGAATGGGTGTTTGCCGTGCAACGTGAGTTGCGCGCGGCGCTCGGCTGGGAGCACGACATTGTGCTCACATTTGCCGCTCATCGCGCCCTTGCGTACCTGCAACGCCGCCCCACCCGCCTGCTGATCGTCACGCCTCAACTTATGCCCGGCCGCGATGTCGATCTGGCCGATCTGATCAGCGCCGTCCGCGCCCATCCCAATCCGCCTCGGCTCCTGCTGGCCATTGAGTCGCTGCCGGTCGATCATGAAGTCACCCTCAGCCCCGCACCGATCGCCCTCCCCGATGCCACCTGCCACACCGCCCTGCAATTACTCCGGCCGCAAGAAATGCACAGGCAGGGAACATAGCGCAGCCCAATCGCGTGGTATACTGGCCTCACCGGGCGCACCAACTTCGACATAACATAGATAGCACAGCCGTAAGGGCGCCGTCATTGCGCCTACGCCATGCTTCGCCCAAGCGTAACGAAAGTGTCTAGCGGATACGCCATGGCTGAACCCGCACTCTCACCCGACGCGATCATCGCCGCCGAGGCCCGTTACGGCGCCGGGTTGTACGCCAAGCGCCCGCTGACGATTGTCCGCGGCGAAGGCGCGCGCCTGTTCGATGCCGAGGGACGCAGCTATATCGATTGTGTCGGCGGGCAAGGCGCCGCCAATCTCGGCCACGCCCACCCGGCAATCGTCGCGGCAATCCAGGAGCAGGCCGCGCGCCTGATCAGTTGCCCCGAGATCTTCCCCAACGATCAGCGCGCCGCCTACCTGAGCGAACTCGCCGCCGCCCTTCCTTTCCCGGCCCGAATCTTCCTCTGCAACAGCGGCGCCGAAGCCGTCGAGGCCGGGCTAAAATTCGCCCGCTTACTCAGTGGACGCAGCAACATCATCGCGACAATGCGCGGCTTCCACGGCCGAACCATGGGCGCCCTGAGCGCCACCTGGGAGCCGAAATATCGCGAGCCGTTCGCGCCTTTAATCCCCGGCTTCCAGCATGTGCCCTATGGCGACCCCGATGCGCTCGCCGCCGCCGTTAATGCCGAGACGGCCGCCGTACTGCTTGAGCCGGTGCAGGGCGAGGGCGGCGTACGCCCGGCGCCCAGCGGCTATCTCGCCGCCGCCCGCCGTATCTGCGACGCACACGGCGCACTCTTGCTGATCGACGAAATCCAGACCGGATTCGGTCGCAGCGGCACGCTCTTTGCGATTGAGCAGAGTGGAGTCACGCCCGACATGTTGATCATGGCGAAGAGTATCGCCGCCGGAATGCCGATGGGCGCCGTGGCCGTTCACGAACGCTTCGGCCCCCTTGCTCCAGGCAGTCATGGCAGCACATTCGGCGGCAACCCACTTGCCTGCGCGGCGGCGCGCGCCGCCCTGCGGGCCTATCGCATGGAGGATCTGCCGCAACGGGCGGCCGCCAAGGGTGAGTGGATGCGCGCCCAATTCGCCGCGCGCAACTTGCCGCTCGTGCGCGAAGTACGTGGACTTGGCCTGTTGATCGGTCTTGAACTGAAAAAGCGCGTGCAACCGATCATTCTGAGCTTGCTCGAACGCGGTGTACTCGCGCTTCCCGCCGGCCCGAATGTCCTGCGCTTGCTGCCGCCGCTGGTTATCAGCGATGAGGATGTTGCAACTGTGGTTGCAACAGTGAGCGACGTGTTATCCGGCCCGTAAGGTGCAAGCATGCTCGCAACCTACGCCCATCACCCCGGTGTTATTTATGCGCAAAATCGGCATCATTGATCTCGGCTCGAATACCACCCGCCTGATTATTATGGCCCATCAACCGGGGCTTTGTTTCCGGCTGACCGACGAAGTCTCCGAGGTTGCCCGACTGGCGGAAGGCGTCAGCAGCACCGGCCGGCTGCAGGCCGAACCGATCCGCCGTGCCGTCGAAGCGCTGACCATGTTTGCCACGTTCTGTCGCAGCACCGGCGTCGATACCGTGCGCGCCGTCGGCACAAGCGCGATCCGCGAGGCGAGCAATCAGGACGATTTCTGGCAGGCGTTGCGCCGCTCCAGCGATCTCGATCTGCAGATTATCAGTGCCGAAGAAGAAGCCACCTATGGCTTCCTCGGCGCCGCCAACGCGCTCAATCTCCACGAAGGCTTCACCTTCGATACCGGCGGCGGCTCCACCCAGATCTGTGCGGTGCGCTACGGCCGCATGGCGCGCTTCGCCTCGGTTCAGGCCGGCGTCGTGCGCTTCACCGAAGAATTTGTGCAAAGCGATCCAATCAGCAAGCGCGATCTGCGTAATCTGCGCGAAGGCGCTCGCAAGGCCTTCGCCGACCTGGAATGGTTCCGCGCCGCTGAAGGCCAGACATTAGCCGGGATGGGCGGCACCGTCCGAACGCTGGCCCGGATCGACCAGAAACAGCGCAACTACTCGGTTGATCATGTTCACGGCTATATTCTCACCCGCACGGCTCTGGCCGGCATCCTCGAACAGCTTACCCAAAAGAATCGCCGTGAGCGCGAACAGATCCCCGGCCTGAAGTCCGAACGAGCCGATGTCACCACCGCCGGCGCCGTCATTATCGATGCCCTGCTGGAACAAAGCGGCTTCGACCAGATCCAGGTCAGTGGCCAGGGCGTGCGCGAAGGCATCTTCTACGCCCATTTTCTGGCCGAGCAGGAACATCCGCGTTTTGATGATGTGCGCAATTTCAGCGTGCTTAACCTGGCGCGCCTGAGTTTCTACGAACCTGATCACGTCGCCAAAGTGACCGAACTGAGTTTATCGCTCTTCGATCAACTGCTGCCGCTGCACCTCTATGGCGCCTGGGAGCGTGAAATGCTCACCTACGGCGCAACCCTCCACGACATCGGCGTGACGGTCGGCTACTACGATCACCACAAGCACTCGGCGTATCTGATCCACAATGCGACATTGCTCGGTTTCAACCATCGCGAGGTCGTGATCATCGCCGCATTGGCCCGCAACCATCGCAAAGGCCAGGCCGATCTCAGCTCTTTCGCCGATGTGCTCGCCCCCGACGACGCCGAACGGGTGGCCCGCCTCTCGGCGCTTTTACGGATCGCCGAGTACCTCGAACGCAGCAAAAGCCAGGTTATCGATACCCTGCGGGTCGAGATCGGGGATGAAGTTCAGGTATTTGTCGCGGCCCACGGCGATGCCAGTGTCGAGATTTGGGACGCCAACCGCCGCAGCGGGCTTTTTCGCAAAGCGTTCGGGATGTCGCTTACCATCAACGCGGCGTAGCGTGAATGCGAAATGCACAAGCTAAAAGGCGAAATTGCCTTGCCCGGTTTCGCCTTTCACCGTTCACCCTGTGCCTGTGATCATCCCCCTGTGCTATAATGCCGCGCAGAAGCGGGCTAACTGTTCAGGCATAAAAATGCGTTGCCCATTTTGTCAAAATCAAGACACCGATGTACTCGACACACGCAAACTCAACGAAGGCGAGATGATCCGCCGCCGGCGCAAGTGTCGCACATGCGGGCGGCGCTTTACCACCTACGAACGCGTCGAGTCGGTGAGCCTGATGGTGGTGAAAAAGACGGCGAACGCGAACCGTATGATCGCGAGAAGTTGATGCGCGGGATTCGCACCGCCTGCTACCGTCGCCCGATCTCGGTCGAACGGATTGAGCAACTCGCCAATGATGTCGAGACGGCGCTCCACTCCGGCGACAGCCAGGAGGTTTCGTCGGCGACGATCGGCGATCAGGTGATGCGCCGCTTGCGCGATCTCGACGAGGTGGCCTATATCCGGTTCGCTTCGGTCTATCGCTCGTTTTCCGATATTGGAAAGCTGCGCGAAGCGGTTGATGAATTGCTGGATCATTCCTAGCGGAGCCTAGTAACAATGAGTGTTGATACCACGCCTGAGCGCGAAAAAGATGCGCCTGAGGCGTCGTCAAAAGCAAACACGCACGACACAACCCCGTCTGAGCCGAGAGTACCGCTGACAACCAGGATCAGCCAGTCGCTGGCTGCGGTTGAGTGGAATGTTACCCTGATTACAGCCCTGGTGATGGCGACTACCTGGTGTGTGCTTTTTCTCGCGGCGAACATTTTGCAGATTCTGGCCGGGGTTGTGCCGGTGATGGCCGGGCTTTTCCTTGGCCGGCGGGTCAAAGGCAACTATCTCGCCCACGGCCTGATCCTCGGCAGCGCGGGCTTTGTCTTCGGCCTGATACTGGTGTTGATCTATGGCGGCCTCGGCCAGGCCGGGGTTGTACCGCTGCCCGAATTGCAGTTGCAGGCCGATAGCGCGCCCGAGCCGGCCGGCGCCGGCGATCTGCTTTTTATCTATGTGACATTTTCGGTTTTTGCGCTGATCCCCTTCCCGGCCTTCGGTACGGTGATGGCGGGCCGGGCCGAGGAGCGCAATCGCCAGTTGCGGCGCGAGGTCGAAGATCGCGGCGGGCGGCTGGAACGGCCGAATGTAGTGCGTACCCTGGAGGATTTGCAGGGCCTCTCGCTGCCCCAACTCGGCTCGTATGTCTCGAACCTGTACCGCAAGAAAGGCTTCGAGTTCAAGGATTATCGCTTTGTCGATAAAGACAAACACCTCGATCTGGAACTGGAGTATAACAACGAGCGCTATCTGCTGCGGCTCTCCGTCGCCGATAAAGTTCGCCCCGGCACACTCGAAAGCCTGGTCCAAGATATGAAGCGCCGCGGCATTCCGAAAGCTGTCGCAATTACGTCAACCGAGTTCACACCCGATGCGGTGAAGTCGGCCGCCAATCGTAAGAATGTGATCGCGATCGACGGCGTAACCCTGTTCGCAATGGCCGAAAACGGGTGACACAATTTCGTAGGGTTGCAGCACTCGCATCATAGCGAATGTTGCAACGTAGAGCAAAACCCATGAAGCTTGATCTGACCGACAGAGTTGCGCTGGTTACCGGTGGCGGACGCGGGATCGGTCGGGCGATCGCCGAGGCATTGGCCGCAGCCGGGGCCGGCGTGGGTGATCAACTATCGCGGCAACAACGCCGCCGCCGAAGCGACGATTGCCGCAATAACCGCAGCCGGCGGGAAGGCGACGGCGGTTCAGGCCGATGTCGCTACCGCCGCAGATGCCGAGCGCCTGGTCAAAACCACGATCGACGGCTACGGCAAGATCGACATTCTGGTGAATAATGCCGGCATCACCCGCGACACCTTGTTGTTGCGCATGAAAGAGGACGATTTCGACGCCGTGATCGCCACCAATCTGCGTGGCGTCTACCTGTGTACCAAAGCCGCGCTGCGCCCGATGATCAAGCAGCGCAGCGGACGAATTATCAACCTCAGTTCGGTGATCGGGTTGATTGGCAACGCCGGCCAGGCCAATTATGCCGCCTCGAAGGCCGGGATCATCGGCTTCACCAAAGCCACCGCCCGTGAAGTCGCCAATCGTGGGATCACGGTCAACGCCGTCGCGCCAGGGTTCATCGAAACCGAGATGACTGGAGTGCTCGGCGAAGAGACGCGCGGCGCTATTCTTGAGTCGATCCCGCTTGGTCGCCTCGGCCGCCCTGATGAAGTCGCCGGCTTGATCTGCTTTCTCGCCTCGCCCGCCGCCGATTATATCACTGGCCAGACGATCACAATTGATGGTGGGATGGTAATGCAGTAGCGCCCAGGGCGGATCGCTCGCCGCCACTAAGCATACTGCATGCCAACTGCGCCATTCGCCAAACAACTATGCTGAACAAAGTACTGGTCGCTAATCGGGGCGAAATCGCGGTGCGCATTGTGCGGGCTTGCCAGGAGTTGGGGATCAAAAGCGTGGTCGCCTTCTCCGAGGCCGACCGCGACTCGTTGGCGGTGCGGCTCGCCGATGAGGCGGTTTGTATCGGGCCGGCTGCACCGGCGCGCTCGTATTTGAACCCGCCCGCTCTGATCAGCGCCGCGCTGATCACCGGCTGCGATGCTATCCATCCCGGTTATGGCTTTCTTTCCGAGAACCCCTACTTCGCTGAGATGTGCGCCGATTGTAAGCTGATCTTTATCGGACCAAATGCCGAGACGATGCGCCTGATGGGCGATAAGTCGATCGGCCGCGAGACGATGCGTAAAGCCGGCGTACCCACCGTGCCCGGTTCCGACGGTGAACTGAAGAGTGTTGAAGAGGCGATCGATCTCGCCCGCCAGATCGGTTATCCGGTGCTGTTAAAACCATCCGCCGGCGGCGGCGGCCGCGGCATGCGCGTCGCCTACGATGAATCCGACCTCCAGCGGGCCTTTCCTACCGCCCGCGCCGAGGCCGAGGGCGCGTTCGGGCGCGGTGATCTGTTGCTCGAAAAATACCTGACGAAAGTGCGTCACGTCGAGATCCAGGTGCTCGCCGACAGCCACGGCCACGCGATCCATCTTGGCGAACGCGATTGCTCATCGCAGCGCCGCCATCAGAAGATCGTCGAAGAAGCGCCCTCGCCGATTGTGACACCGGAAGTGCGCGCCCGCATGGGCAACGATGCTGTGCGCGGGATCCAGTCGATCGGCTACGAAAATGCCGGCACCCTGGAGTTCCTGATGGACCAGACTGGGAATTACTACTTTATCGAGATGAACACCCGGATCCAGGTCGAACATCCGGTCACGGAACTCGTTACCGATACGGATCTGGTACAATGGCAGTTGCGGATTGCCGGCGGCGAACGCTTGACGCTCCAGCAAGATGCGATTAGAATAGCGCGGCACGCAGTGGAATGCCGTATTAACGCCGAAGATCCCGAGCGTGACTTTCTGCCGGCCGGGGGTGAAATTGAGTTTTATCTGCCGCCCGGCGGCCCCGGTGTCCGTGTGGACTCGCATCTTTATGCAGGCTATACGCCGCCCGGTAACTATGACTCATTGCTCGCGAAGATCATCACCTTCGGCGATACCCGTGATCAGGCGCTCGATCGGATGCGCCGGGCGCTGAGTGAGTGTATTATTACCGGGATCAAGACAACGATCCCATTCCAACTGGCGCTGATGGACGATCCGGTATTTCGTAGCGGCGGTATGCATACCGGCTACGTGGCCGAGTTGCTTCAGCACTGGAAAGAATCTCGTAGCGTTGCTCGTTGAGCATGCTTTAACAATACACACCGCCGAAGGTTCGGCGGGCCGGTGGAGGAAGCGAGTGGGTAGTCTCCGTCATCGGGTGCGCATTGCGGCCCTGCAAATCCTCTTTGAGGTCGACTCCACCGACCATGCGATCGATGTGGTGCTCGAACGTCGCCTGGCCGAGGAGTCGTTCCCGCCCGACGGTGAACAATTTCTGACCCGGCTGATTTTTGGTGCCTGGGAGCATCGTTCCTACCTCGATCGGATTATCGAAGAGGCGGCACCGAACTGGCCGGTGAGCCAGATGCCGGGTGTGGATAAGGCGATTTTGCGGATCGCACTCTTTGAGTTGCTGATCGAAGATGTCGAAACGACGCCGATTAAAGCCGTGATCAATGAGGCGGTGGAGTTGGCGAAGTTTTTCGGCAGCGATAATTCGAGCCGCTTTGTAAACGGTGTCCTCGGAACCGTCGTCACCCGGTATCGGTCGGACGAGGAGAGTGAATAAGCGCAGCATTTGCCGCTGCACGGTGCTCACTATAGCTGAAAGGATAAAGGGAACTTTATGGCCTCTGCTGAGATTGAGGCGCGCCTGCGCAAAATCGTTGCTGAACAACTTGGTGTGGACGAGACCCAGATCGTCCCCGGCGCGCACTTCACAAAAGACCTCGGCGCCGACTCGCTCGATCTTGTCGAGTTGATTATGTCGCTCGAAGAAGAGTTCGGGGTTGAGATTCCCGATGACGAGGCGGAAAAGCTCGAAACCGTCAGCGATGCGCTGACTTACCTCGATCAGCATATGGAAGCTGAGTAAGCTGCTGGTCGTATTCTCAGGGATGATGCCCCTTGCACTGAGATCGGTGCAAGGGGCTTTTTTGGGTTGATTACGCCGCCAGTACCGGCGAAATCGACCGGAAAGATAGGTACGACCATGCTGCCGTAGGCGAAACAAAACCATAACCCGGCGACAATCTCGCCGCCCTAAAACGTAGGAGAACAGAGCATGGTAAGATAGGCATGGATTGCAAACCATCACTGCTGAGGCAACATGGAGATCTTCAATATCCACATCTTTGAATTTGTGCTGATTGCCGCATTAGCACTGGTGATCTTCGGCCCGGAACGGCTGCCGGAGGTTGGGCGTTTTATCGGCAAGCAGGTGGCGCGCTTCCTGGCCTGGCAGCAACAGTCGCCCGAATTAAAGATGATCAACGAGATCCGCAGCGAGTTCGAACAGGAGATCGGTACGCTGCGTGATGAGTTAGTGCGCACCCGGCAACAACTTGATGTCCAACAGAATGTCAAGCAGCTTGAGAGCGAGGTGAAATCCGCCCTCGATGTGAAGAATGCTGCGGCAACGCCATCGGCTACGGCAAAGGCATCCGAGGCGCTCAGCGAAGCCGCCGAGCAAACGATCGCACCGCCACGCCCGAGCGAGGCGCTGGCGAGTGGGCCTGAAGCGGTTGCGGCGCCTGATCTGCCGGCGCCGCCTGGGGATGTTGTTGCGGCCAGTCCGGATCTTACGCCGCCGATCGATGCGGTTGCCCAATCGGTGCCGACCGATCTGCGCCCGAATAAGCTCGCCAATAGCCGCCCGGCCGGCGTGCTGAATAAGCAGAGCGATCTGCCGCCGCTGCCGCGTCATCGCCAGAATCTGCACGATTCGGCGCACCTTGATGAACCGGCAACTACACAGAATCAAACACCGGAAACGGATTCTCCAGCGGCCGTGCCAACCACCGCAGAACTCAGTCACCAGATCGCCGCACTGAGCGCCGAATTGAACGCACTTCAATCCGCACTCCGCGCCCGTGGCGTGCTGACCGATCAGCCTTCCGACGCCGCTGCATCAAACGGCGCCACCGCTACTTCCGTGGCCGAGGAGACATTCTCGCGATGACGACACAACAGGTTAATCCGGTCGCCCCCGGCAGCCAGCAACCTGAAGACGAGCGGGCGATGAGTTTAATCGAGCATCTGGTTGAGCTGCGCACGCGCATGATGCGCGCCAGCATTGGTGTGATCATCGGCATGGCTATCGGCATGTTTTTGGTGCTTGGCCCGCCGCAAATTATCGATATCATTATTCGCACCTTTGCCAACACCAACCAGGCATTTCCGCCCGTCCAGGCCGTGGCCACGTTTGAGCAGTTCAGTAGTTACATGACGGTTGCCTTGACGGTTGGCGTGATTCTCGGCATGCCGGTGATCGTCTATCAACTGCTGGCCTTTATTGTGCCCGGCCTCACTGATCGCGAGCGGCGGGTATTGTTTACGGCGCTGCCCTTTGTGATGTTCTTTTTCATCGGCGGATTGGCCTTCGGCTGGTTTATCACCGTGCCGGTGGCGATTCGCTTCCTGGTCGATTTCTCGTCGTCCGAACTCATTCAAGCCCAGCCAACCATCTCCGACTTCCTCGGCAAAATCACCATGCTGCTGCTGATCAACGGCATCGTCTTCGAATTGCCGGTGATCATCTTTGTGCTCGCCTTTCTTGGTGTCGTGACTGCGGCCCAATTGCGCAAGTACCGGCGCTTCGCCATTGTGGCCGTTGTGATTATCGCGGCCCTGATCACACCCACCGGCGATCCGATCAACCTGGCGTTGCTTGCCGTTCCGATGTATTTGCTCTACGAAGTCGGCGTGTTTATGGCTCGTTTCGCCCCGAAACGCACCTAAGTGCAAGTTGCCGTAGAGCCGCAAGATCTTGCGGCTCTACGGCAGATCTACCCCGCCGTACCGCTTACGCCGCGCGCCTTGACGTTTCTCCTTGCGCCGCCCCTTTGCCCGATGCTATACTGCCTTAAGATGCCATGATGTTCCCCATGTCTGCGAAGGAGCTTGCCGCATGGTTGAGCGCATATGCCCCGCATGCAATCATCCGAATCCGCTGGAAAATCGTTTTTGCGGCGCCTGTGGCGCCGGCCTTGAAACGATGGCCCTTGCGAAGCGGTCTGAGGCGACGATTACGATCGCCGGGC
The DNA here is from genome assembly GCA_012032775.1 of Oscillochloris sp. GTDB lineage: Bacteria > Chloroflexota > Chloroflexia > Chloroflexales > Chloroflexaceae > JAAUQO01. The sequence goes on from JAAUQO010000038.1 coordinate 10,320, forward strand.
GTGAAGTACCGATCGCGCAGTTGAAGCAGGTTGGCAAAACAGTTGCCCTCGGCGTCGCCGCACTCGCCGCCGAAGCGGGGATGGCCTGGCTGCGCCAGCGTACCAAACAGATCAATCTGCCGGCCACCCTTAATCCACAACGGCCGGCGCCACTGACTCCCGGCGATCAATCGCTGATCAATCCGACGGTGACAATCGTCAGCCAGCGCGTGGTCGAGATTTGGGAGCGCGGCGATCTGACACGTCAGATCGTCGAGAAGCACGTCTGGCGCAAAGAGAATTGAGCATGCGGCCTGCAGAATGGTGATCGCGGCGGAACTCTCAGTGTGCGCTGAACGTCTTTTAGCCGTGTCGCACTGTTGGCAGCTCGGACAATTCTGCATGCGGCATTCCGAATACTGCATTCTAAAGGTGTATGATGGCTCAATCGCTCAATCCATATGATCTGGTTCGCCGGCAGCTTGGCCCGCTCGGCTTTCGGCTGCGGCTCAGCGATACGCTGCTGTTTGCCAGCCGTAGCTTCTGGATCGCCGCAGTTGGGATGCTTCTGGTGGCCCTGGTCGGGCGATTTGTGCCGATCCAGTATTTGTTGTGGTGGGCGCTCGCTCCACTGGCCCTCTGGGTGCTGGTGATCGCCGGGTATGCCCTGTTGCGGCCGCTACCGGCCCGCCGCGTGGCCCAGCGCGTCGATATTCTGCTCGGCCTGCGTGAACGCCTCGCAACCGCGCTCGAAATCCACGATCAGGGTGCCAACGATACGATCAGCACCCGCCAGCAGCACGATGCCGGCGAGGTTGCCAGCCACCTGAATGTGCGCCAGATTCCATTGCGCTACGAGCGCAATCCGCTACTGTTCGCCCTTATGCCGCTGGCAATGGCGATCGCACTTCTGGTGCTGCCGAATCCCCAGGATCAGGTACTCGCCGAGCGCGCCGCTGTGCAGGAGGCGATCAATCAGGCGACAACCGATCTTGAAGATCTGGAGCGACAGATTGCGGAAACAACCGAGTTGAGCCAGGAAGAACGCGAGGAACTCCTCCAGCAGATCCAGGCGCTGCAAGAAGAATTGCAACGCAACTCCGGCGATCGCCAGGAGGCATTGGCCGATCTTTCCGCAGCCGAGGCCCGCCTGCGCCAGGGGCTCGACCCGCAGAGCGACAGCCGGCGGGCGGCGATGGAGCAGATGGCGCGCAATCTGGAGCAGCTTTCGGGCCGCCAGCCCAGCCAGCGCCCCGATCTGAATCAGGCCGCCGATCAGCTTGAACAACTCGCCAGCCAGCTTGAGCAGATGAGCGAGGAGCAGCGCCAGCAACTTGCCGAACAACTGGCCCAGCAAGCCGCGCAGATGAGCGGCAGCGATCCGGCAACCGCGCAGAATCTCCAGAATGCCGCCAATGCACTCCAGCAGGGCGATCCCAGCACCGCTGCCCAACAACTCCAGCAGGCGGCACAAAATGTGCGCGATGCTCAGAGCCAGATCGCGAATCAGCAGGCGGTTCAGCAGTCGCTCTCCGATGTGCAGAGCGCTCGCCAGCAGATCGCCCAGGCCGGCCAACAGGGTCAGCAGGGTCAGCAAGGCCAGGGCGAAGGCCAGCAGGGCCAGGGCGAAGGCCAACAGGGCGAAGGCCAACAGGGCCAAGGGCAGCAGGGCCAGGGTGAGGGCCAGCAGGGCCAGGGCCAGGGCCAGCAGGGTCAGGGCCAGGGCCAGCAACCCGGCCAGCAACCCGGCCAGGGCCAGCAACAAGGGGCGGGCGGCGGTACGAACGCGCAGAATCTCGGCGAAGGCCAGAGCGGCAGCGGAACGAATATCGATCCGAACCGGCCGGCCAACCAACAAGGCGATGGTAGCGGCAGTGACGGGTTGGTCTACCAGCCGTATCAGCCCAACGGCCAGGGCGGCAACCCCGATTTTGTCCAGGGCCAGCAAGGTCAGGGCGGATCGAGCCAGGTGCAGCCGGGCCAGAACACGCTTCCCGGCGCGAATAATCCGGCCCTGGTGCCGTATGAGCAGATCTTCCCGCAGTATTCGGAAGCCGCCAGCGACGCCCTTGATCGCGGCTACATCCCGCCGCACCTGAAGGATTTTGTCCGCCGCTATTTCTCGGAGCTTGATCCGGGCGCCAATTAAACCTCTTGTGGCGGCGATTTTCTCGGCTTCGCCGGTAAAATCGCCGCCACGAAATCCCGTCTGTTATGGAGTAATGTATGACGAATCCTGCCCCTGTATCACCGTCGGAGCAGCCACATATCGGGCCTGATGAGTTTCGCCAGCGCGCCCAACTGATCGAAGCCGAAATCGCCAATGTGATCGTCGGTCAGCGCGATTTGATCCGCCAGGTCGTTGTGACTCTGATCGCCGGCGGGAATGCGTTGCTCGAAGGTGTGCCCGGCCTGGCAAAAACTACGTTGGTACGCACGCTTGCCGATGTGATCGATTGTTCGTTCTCGCGGATTCAGTTCACGCCCGACCTGATGCCGGCCGATATTATCGGCACCACATTAATCAGCGAGGATGATCAGGGTCGCAAGGCATTTCGCTTCGAGCCGGGGCCGATCTTCGCAAATCTGGTGCTCGCCGACGAAATTAATCGCGCCACGCCAAAGACCCAATCGGCGCTGTTGGAGGCGATGCAGGAGCGCACTGTAACCGTGGCGAAGACGATCCACAAGCTCGATTCGCCGTTCTTCGTGCTTGCGACCCAGAACCCGTTGGAGATGGAAGGCACCTACCCGCTGCCGGAAGCGCAGCTTGATCGCTTCTTCTTCAAGATCAACGTCGTCTTTCCGACAGCGGCCGAGTTGGTAGAGATCGCCCAGCGCACGACCGGCTCGCGTAAGCCGCAGACACGCCATGTAGCCAATGGGCCGATTATCAGCGAGATGCAGGAGTTGGCCCGCACGGTGCCAATCGCCAGCCATGTGTTGGCCTACGCCGCACGCCTGATCACCGCCACCCATCCCGACGGCAAGGATGCGCCGGCGATCACCAAGCAGTATGTGCGCTATGGCGCATCGCCGCGCGGCATGCAGGGATTGATTCTGGCCGGCAAAATTATGGCCCTGCTTGACGGGCGTTTCAATGTTGCCTTTGCCGACCTGAAGACTGCGGCATTGCCCACGTTGCGCCATCGCGTAGTGCTGAACTTCGAGGCTCAGGCCGAGGGTGTCAGCCCCGACGAAGTGGTCAAAGGTGTGATCGAAGCGGTCAAGGAAGAATAAACGGTGGCGTGGGGCGTTCCCACGCCTCACGCGCCACGCCTGCAGATTATGACAGAACCACTGCTCGAAACACCATTCCTACGCAAACTCGATCGCCTGGCGCTGATGACAAAGCGGGCCATGGCCGGCGACATCCAGGGCGAGCGACGTAGCCCGCGCCGCGGTTCGTCGGTCGAATTCGCCGACTTCCGGCCCTACACGTCCGGCGATGACATCCGCCAGATCGACTGGAATCTGTATGCCCGCGCCGAGCGCTTCTATCTGAAGCTGTTTGTGGCTGAGGAAGAACTGAGCGTGCATCTGCTGGTTGATACTAGCGCCAGTATGGACTGGGGTAGCCCGAATAAGCTGCGCTACGCCCGCGAGATCGCAGCCGCCTTCGGCTATGTTGCGCTCAGCAACCTCGATCGGGTCAGCGTAAGTGCTTTCGGCGCCGGGCCGGTTCCCGCCCAATTGCCTGGGGTGCGCGGCAAGCGCGGCGCCGTGCCGTTGTTCACCTTTCTGCAAAAGCTAAACGCCGGCACGGGCGGTGATAGCCTGGCCAAAGCATGTCACCTGTATATGCAGCGTGCCCGCACGCCCGGCCCGCTGCTGCTCTGCTCGGATCTGCTCGACAGCGGTTGGAAAGACGCCCTCGGCGCGTTAGCCTCGCGGCCGTTTGAAATCACCGTGATGCATATCCTGGCGCCCCAGGAGCTTGAACCGGAGATGGACGGCGATTACCGGTTGGTTGATGTAGAGGGCGGTGAGCCGATCGAGATCAGCGCCGACCTGGAGCTTTTGCGCCAGTACAAAGCCAATCTTGCTGAATGGCGATCCGAGGTTGAATCGTTCTGTGTTGGGCGCGGCATGACGTACCTGCCGGTGAATACCAGCGTGCCGGTTGAGGAGTTTGTTTTGAGCCAGATGCGCCGACGCGGAGTACTTCGGTAGAAACAATGATTACGGTTCGGCTGATCAAACCGCTTAAAGGTAAAATCATCCGTTACGAGGCCGAATTGATCGCCCGTGATGCGACCAGCATGCTGGTACGAGCACGTTGGGATGCCGGTGCATTTGATCTGGGTGTGCTCAATTTTACGCCGGGCGATTGGCTTCATGAATATTTTTATACCGACCGCTGGTATAACATTTTTCGGCTTGATAGTGCCGAAGGTAGATTGAAGGGCTGGTATTGCAACATCACTCGCCCGGCGATCATCGATGCGAACGCGATTGAGTCGGAAGATCTGGAGTTGGATCTGTTGATCAGCGCCGACCGTTCGCAGATCCGGCTCGATGACGAAGATGAGTTCGCCGCCCGTAACCTCGATGTCGAAGATCCGGCCGCTCACCGGGCGCGTTAGCGGCGGTTACAGAGTTACGTACATTGGCGCAAAACGGATTGCCGCCGTTCGACGTGCGCTAACGCATCAAGCATCATTAGGTAGTTTTATGTCGCTTTTATCTCCGCTTGCGCTGCTCGGGGCCGCAATTGTCGGCCCGCTGATTGTGGCCATGTATCTGTTGAAATTACGCCGCGAGGATCGCCCGGTCTCCTCGACATTCCTGTGGCGCAAAATGGTGCGTGACGTGGAGGCGAATGCACCCTGGCAGCGCTTGCGGCGCAATCTGCTGCTGTTGTTGCAGTTGTTGCTGATGCTGCTGCTTGTCTTTGCGCTCGCCCGACCATTCTTTATGACGGCCGGGATCAGCGGGCGTAATCTGATCATTATTATCGATCACTCAGCCAGCATGGGCGCGGTTGATGAGCCGCCGAGCCGGATCGACGCGGCGAAAGAGCAGGCGATCCGCCTGATCGACCAACTCCCCGACGGTGGACGTGCGACAATCATTGCCGCCGGCGCCCAGATGGAAGTGCCCGCCGCCGCTACCGGCGACCGGCGTGAATTGCGGCGCGCGATCGAGTCGATCGAACTTGGTAATGGTGGCGGATCCGATCTGTCGCAGTCGCTTACCCTGGCGGCAGCCCTCGCCGCCCGTGAGGAAGACAGCGAAGTGGCGATCATCTCGGACGGCAATGTAACCCTGCCGAACGATCTGCGTGTGCCGGCACGGGTGAGCTACTTTCCGATCGGGCGGGCAACCGAGAATATTGCAATCAGTGCGATCTCGCTGCAACCAAGCCCGACCGGCCAGTTGCTCTTTGTGCAGGCGACAAATTACGGCAACCAGATCGCCGACCGCCGGTTGGTGATCTATCTCGATGGCGCGATCTTCAACGCCTTTGATATGCAGCTTGAGGCCGGGCGCGATCAGAGTTATGTGCAGGAGATCCCGCCCCAGGTACAGATTGTCGAGGCCCGGCTCGAAGGCGACGCGGACGCACTCCCGACCGACGATCAGGCCTTTGCCGTCAGCCCGATCGGCGAGGCGCTGAATGTGCGCCTGGTCACATCAGGCAATCGTTTTCTGAGCACCGGCCTGAGCCTGCTGCCGGGGATCGATGTGACGGAAGTGCCGGCCACAACCACCGAGTTCACCGGCGGCAGCGCCGAGTTCCCGGTGACAATCCTTGATGGCGTGGTGCCGGCTGAGTTGCCGCCGGGAAATTTGCTCTTCATTGGGCCACTCAGTTCCACCGCCTATTTCTCGGTCACCGGCGAGATCGAGTTCCCAAGTGTGCGCCCGGTGGGCGGTGAAGATCCGGTGCTGCGTAATATCAGCCTGAGCGAAGTGAGCGTGTTTAAAGCAGCACGGATTGTGCCGGGCAGTTGGGCTCGTACGATCATCGATAGCGACGGGGCGCCGCTGCTGCTGATCGGCGAGCGCGAGGGACGCCGGATCGCCGTTCTGGCCTTCGACATCCACAATTCCGACTTGCCGCTGCAAGTGGCCTTCCCGCTGTTGCTCTCGAACCTGATGGGCTACCTGGCCCCCGGTAGCGGCGCAGAGTTGGCCCAACTTCAACCCGGCCAACCGTTAGCGGTGCCGGTTGATGAAAGCATCGATGAGGTGCGCGTTACACGACCGGACGGCAGCACCGTTAGTTCACGCAGCGACGCGATCCAGATCCGCGACGGCCAGGCGATCTATGCCGCCACCGACCCGCTCGGCGTGTATACGGTTGAGGAACTGCGCGGCGGCGACGTGATCGCAAATCAGCGCTATGCGGTCAATCTCTTCGCCCCGAGCGAGTCGCGGATCGAGGCCCAACGCGACTTAGTGGTGCCGCAGACCAGCGGCGCGCAGAGTACGGTCGCCCGCGAGCGCGACGGACGCCAGGAGTTCTGGCGCTGGATTGCGTTGGCCGCCTTGATTATTCTGGTGATTGAGTGGCTGGTTTATCAGCGCAACGGCATCGCCTACCTACGTGAGCGCTGGCGTACCCGTAAGGCGGCATAGGGGCGAACTCTTCAGCAGCCGAAGGCTTCGCTCCTACGCCGCGATCACCCCTCCAACACATACCCCATACCGCGCCGGGTACGGATCAGATTTGCGTGCGAATCGATCTGTTTGAGCCGCGCACGCAACGTCGTCACGAGTTGATCGAGGGCGGCGGCATGGGTTGCTGAGTCGTAGGGTTCGCCCCAAACCGCCATCGCACACTCGTCGCGGGTGCATAACCGACCGCGTTGCCGATAGAGCAGGCGCAGCAGGCGAGTCTGGCCGGGGGTGAGTTCGAGCGCCCTGCCGCGAAAAAAAAACAGCAGCAACCGTTCGTCGTAGCGCAACTGATCGGGTACAAAAGTCGCCTGAGGGTCGCTGAATTTCAGCAGCGCCGGACCGGTACCAAGGCCAATAACATCTTCGGTACGCAGGGTGTAGGGCGCATCCAGTTTGCGACCGTTCACATAGGTTCCGTTGATGCTGCCGGCATCACTGATCACATACCGCCCGTCTTCATACACAATCCGCGCATGCAAGCGCGAGACCTCGCGGCGCATGACCACCACGTGGTTACTCGACTCGCGCCCGATCGTCGTTTCTTCGCCAAGCAGCACCTCGACGGGACGCACAATCTGCTCGTCGAGCGCCAGTAAACGCGGCGAACTTTCTCCCGGCTGTCCGTCATTCATGGCATTTCTCATTGATGCACATCAGGCTGCGCTCAGTTTGCGCTGAGGTTGGGCTGAGAGAAGGCTCAGCGAAGCGTTGGGCAGCCGTTGGCGAGCAGTACTGGTTTCTGACGGGCCGAGCGGCTATGATGCGTATACCGCTCAGGAACGCGACATCACCTTCAACTTCCCCTCAGCACCCTGACGGATACTGTGAAAGGGGAGCCCTATGACACTACCAATTGGAATCATCATTTTCGTAATCGTCGGTCTGGGTATGTTGCGGGCGATCGTTATGCCGCCCGATCCGCCCAAACAAGCGCAAGTCATCTACGTGCAGGCGGTGCCGCCGCAGAATCAATCCAGCGAACAGGGCAGCGGGTTCGGCCTGGTATTTCTACTGATCGCAATCTGCATTCTGGCGGCGTATATCTTCCCGGCATCGTAGCATGATGCGCTGGGGCTTGCGCGAACGCAAACCCCAGCGTTGCAGGCAGCTTACTGCATCCAACGATATTCCAGCCGGGGCGGGGCCGGTTCGGTGATCTGACGCAATCCAAGCGGATCGGCCGGGGCGGCGGGAGCCTGGAGCCGACTGAGCAAGAGCGCGCGTAACGACGTACTTTCAGTGTAACGCACGATCAGCGCATTCTCAAGATCGGCCAACTCAAGAGCACCGTCGATCGCCGCATCGAGGTTGCCCAATGCATCAATCAATCCTACCTCAAGTGCTTGCGAGCCGGTATAGATCCGGCCGTCGGCCAACTCAAGCACGCGATCGCGATCCAGGCCGCGCCCCTCGATGATCACGGTCACAAAGCCTTCGTACGCCTCATTCACCACCGACTGCAATACCGCCGCCTCCTCAGCCGTCGGCTCGCGGGTCGGCGATCCAATGTCTTTCAATTCACCGCTTTTGTAGACATAGCTCCGCAAACCCAGGCGATCAAAGGCCTCGCCGTAGTTCGTCAGCGAGAGGATCACGCCCAGGCTACCTGTGAGAGTGTCGGGGTTGGCATAGATCCGCTCGGCGGCCATGGCGATATAGTAACCACCGCTGGCGGCCGTCGCACCCATCGAGACGACGAGCGGCTTTTCAGCAGCCAGTTCACTCAAAGCGCTGTGCAACTCGCTACTCGCCACAACGCCGCCGCCGGGGCTATCGACCCGCAGCACCACCGCTTTTACCAGTGGATCTTCGGTGGCCTGCTCGATCTGACTGAGCAGTTGATCTTGCGAAACAGTCAGGCTGAAAGGGTCGGCTGCGGCGCCGATCACACCCGCAACCTCGATAATCACGATCCGATCAAGGCCGCTGCCGCTGACCATCTGCTCTTCCCAACGCGGTGCGGGCAACGGCCCGACCGTGGTGCCGGCACTACCTCCGGCGGAGCCGAGCAACAATGCGAAGGCGCCCAGGGGCAAGATAGCGCAGGAAAGCACCAGACCAATCACAATCGCGAGCGCAATCAGCCAGCCGCGGCCGCTCTGGGGCGGTGCCGGGGATGGAGTAGGCTGTGGCGGTAATTCGCTCAAGGGAGAACTCCTTCTAGGGATGGGGATTGTGGCCCGGATTCGCCGAAACCACGATACCGTTTGTTGTGGCTATGATACACGTCACGCTAATTCTGCCGGCGTATGATGCAGCGCCGTCATCCCGGCGCCGATCTGAGCCTCGGACGGCAACGCCGACTCGGCCGGTTTGTCGGAAGCGGCCAGACACATCATGCCGCGCTCAGCCAGTTGTGCGGCGAGATGGTACAACTCGGCGCCGATTGATAAGCGGCCATCGGCCATACGGGCCACGGTTGCCGCCAGTTCAGCGCGCCGGAAGTCTTTGAACGGTGTCGGATCACCGGCGGCGGCCCGCTCAAGCACGCCGCGTGCAGCGCGATCAACTGCGGCGACGGCGCAACCTGAGAGAGAACCGCATGGAACGCGGGCGGTTGGCCATTGGCGATCACAGTTTTGAGGGCGGCGAGATCGAGGAGATCGACCGCTGCAAACAGCGCCGTGGCTGCGACATAGTCCTGGTTGTCGAGGGTATAGGGATGCCACTCGCCACGACACAACTCGGCATAGATCGCGCGAAATCTCGCCATGTCGAGGTGTGGGCCGAGCAACTCGTGGGCCACGGCCAGGGCCGCATCGGCGCGCGCTTCATCAATAGCGGCGTCGGCGCGGCCGCGTGGCCCGAGCAGCGTCTTGTCGATGTCGATCAGCAACGCCGTGCATGCCCAATCAACCCCGCGCGCCTCCAGTTCGGCCGCCCATGCCGGCAGGGCCGCCCAACGATCAGCCAGGGCGACCGGCCCTTCCCAGCGTAGATCGGGCGCGGCGCCGGGGCGATCGACGCCGAGAAAGCCATAGATCGCAAGTTCGCCGAGATCGAACAGATTCTCGCTCAGAATACGGTCGTTGGCCGTATCGCCGATCACCGCCAGGGTTGTCAGGGCCGGGCCATTCCGCAGCGCCTGCGCGGCGCGAGCCAATTCGCGCACCATCAACGCATAGCCGCGATCACGCTTGCGTGGCGGCGGGCCGGGCGGCAACCCAACCGCCGTTTGTAACGTCGCCGCAGCGGGTAGACGTGGATCGCATGGTTCCAGATCACGGTATATCACATTGTCGGCGGTGAGATCGGCGATGGTTACACGCATAGCATCCCTGTTATGTCAACAAACCACGAGCATACATCAACTCAGCGTTCAGCAACGAGCCACCGGCGGCGCCACGGATGGTATTGTGGCCGAGCACCGTAAGCTTGTAATCAAACACGGCGCAGGTTCGAATCCGGCCGATCACCGTACTCATGCCATTGCCCGCATCACGATCGCGGCGAGGTTGCGGGCGATCGACTTCATCGCGCAGCACAAGCGGCATTGCCGGGGCGGAGGGCAGTTGCAGTTCCTGGGGCGCAGCGCGGAAGTGGCGCAGCGCCGCATCGAGCGCCGCATGTTCGGGCCGCTGCGTAAAGGCGATCGACAAACAAACCAGGTGCCCCTCAAGAACCGGCACCCGGTTACAGTGGGCCGTGGTAACAAACCCGGCCGCAATCACCGTATCGTCGCCGAGCATACCGAGCATCTTCTGCGGCTCGGTCTCCAACTTTTCTTCTTCGGAGCCACCGATATAGGGCACAACATTATCGATCGCATCGTAGGACGGCACGCCGGGATAACCGGCGCCGGAGAGCGCCTGCATACTGACCGCCATCACCCGTTCGATGCCGAACTGATCGAGCAAGGGGCGCAAAGTCATCGTCACGGGGGTTGCGGTGCAGTTGGGATTGGCGACGATCGCACCCGACCACCCACGACGCCGGCGCTGAACATCGATCAGATCGAGGTGATCGGGGTTGACCTCGGGGATCAACAGCGGCACATCGGGATCCATGCGATGATCGCCGGCGTTGGTACACACAACATGGCCGGCAGCGGCGAGGCGGGATTCCAGATCGCCGGCGGTTTTACTGGGCAAGGCGGAAAATACCAGCGGGGTAGTGAGATCGGCATCTTCGCCGAGAATTGTCATATCACGCACAGCAGCGGGCATGGGCCGATCCAGCACCCAACGCGTGGCTTCGGCGTAGGTGCGGCCTGCGCTACGTGTACTGCCGGTGACGGCAGCCACCTCGAACCAGGGATGACCTTCAAGCAGTTGGATAAAGCGTTGGCCGACCGTACCGGTAGCACCTAGAACTGCGACGGGAATACGGGCCATAAAACCTCCTTGCGTCACTTTGCACTATTATACAAAGGAATTGCCGCTGCGGTTCGCCGGCAACCCACCTGAACAGCGCCACTGATCTTCCCGATAGGTATATATTTCACAACTGAAAGAGTTTAAAATCCCGTAAAAACCCTCTGGCGAACGCAGAACCAATCGTGTATAATCGCATTGGATTTGTGAAAGACTTGTCATATATTCGTCCAGGTTCTCATCTCTCACTCCTTCCACGCCGCAGGAGACATTGCCCAACGTACTGATTCGTTTCGGCTAGCAAGTCATTCTGGGCGCGCCGCGATCAACGACGATCCGTCGTGACAAGGAGGCAGGTCATGGTTGACCCAATGGTACAGGCCCTTCTAGAGCAAGCGATCGACTCACCCGTCAAGCTCCATCTGTTGCTGATGTTTCACGAAAACCAGCGTATGGAGGCTACTGCACGCGCAATTGCCGATCGGGTCTGCCGGGATATGTGGAGCGTTTCGCAGGCGCTTCACGAGCTCGCCGCAGACGGCGTGATGGTGATTGCAGCTTCGGCTCATGGCGAGCCGGTGTACCGCTACGAACCGATCGGTACCTGGCATTTGCCGATCGCACGCCTGATTCGCGGCTATGATGATCCGCTGGTGCGGAACGATTTGCAACGCACCATCCGCGAACTGGAGGCGTACGCGCCCTACCGCCGCACATCAACCTGGCAGGCTCAGGTGGCGTAGAACGCCCCGTCCCGGTTGAACATGGCGTTGCCCTACAGCTTCTTGCATACAAAACATTCTATCCCGCAAACATACATCCCCTTGCTCCGGATTGAGCAAGGGGATTTTGTTTGGGCGCTAATATCACTCTAACACCAGAACCTTGACAGTGTCGCTATCAAGTTTTTAGAATGTATGGGAGAAGTTGCCAACGCGGCAACCCTAGATGAGGCAGAGTATGAAAGACCACTATCAGGTGCTGGGGGTGAACCGGAACGCCAGCGATCAGGAGATCAAGCAGGCGTACCGCAAACTGGCCCGCAAGTACCATCCCGATATAAATCCGGGTGATAAAGCGGCTGAAGCCCGGTTCAAAGAGATCAATGAGGCCTACGAGGTGCTTTCGGATCAGGAGAAACGCACCAAGTACGATCGCTTCGGCAGTGATTGGCGGCGCTACGAGCAAGCCGGCGGCATGGGCTATGAGTATGGCGGCGCCACCGATTTCAGCGATATCTTCGAGACACTGTTCGGCGGGCGTGGCGGCAGGCCCGGCAACGCGGGCTTCAATGTGCGCATGAACGGCCAGGATGTCGAAGAGTCGGTGGAGATTACGTTGGAAGAAGCGCTCAACGGCACCGAACGACGCATTCAGTTCGCGAATCCCAACGGCTCCCCACGCACGATCAATGTGAAGATCCCGGCCGGTGTGGATAGCGGCAACCGGGTGCGGGTGCCGGGGGAAGGCGCGCCCGGCATGAACGGCGGCGCCCGCGGCGATCTGTACCTGGTGGTGAATGTGTCGCCCCACAGCCGCTTCGAGCGCAAAGGCGACGACCTTACGACCACGGTTGATACGAACCTGTTTACGCTCTTGCTTGGCGGCAAGGTACAGGTGCCGTTGCTTTCCGGCAAAACCCTGACCCTGAATGTGCCTGAGGGCACGCAGAACGGTCGGGCCTTCCGCATTTCGGGCCAGGGTATGCCCATACGGCGTTCGGGCCGCCAGGGTGATTTGTATGTCACCCTGAAAGCGCAGTTGCCGACACAACTGAGTGAACGCGAGCGCGCATTGTTCGAAGAGTTGCGCCGTATCCGCGAGGAAACCCCGGCATGAACGACGGCGAGCCGCAACTGTACACGATCAGCATCGCCGCACAGCGGGCCGGGCTCCACGAACAGAGCCTGCGGATGTACGAGCGGCGCGGCCTGGTGCAGCCACGGCGCAGCAAGGGCAATATCCGGCTCTACAGCGACGATGATCTGGAGCAGATCCGCTTCATCCGCCGGCTTGTCGATGATCTCGGCGTGAATCTGGCCGGCGTCGAGGTGATTTTACATATGCGCCGGCAACTGCTTGAAACACAGGCGTTGGTACGCGATTTGGAGCTGCGGTTGGAGGATGTGTGACGGTGGTGGTTGCGTCAGGCTGCGCCGCCGATATCGCGCCGGGCAAGCGCCCGGTAGGCACCGTACCCCGCCAGGGCGCAATACAGGCCGATCACCAGCACCGCCTGAGCCTGGCCCGGCAATGTCGCCAGATCAAGGCCACTCGCCAGCACAGTTGGATCGAGGCCGTAGAGCCGGCTGTTGGCCACAACCAGGGCATTGATATTCGGCTGGAGCAGCAAATTGACCAGCAGCAAGAGCAGATCGTTGGCTGCGCCGAGCGCCCCAAGTGATCCGGCGCTAACATCGATCGCAAGAAAGGCCATCCCGCCGCCGACGCCGGCCAGGGTCGAGCGGCCGAATGCCGCCGCCGCAAAGGCGATCATGGTGTAGGGCAGCAGCACCAGCAGCGAGCGGGCGACACCGAGCGGCAGCACCAGCAGATCGCGCGGCCCAGGCAGTAGCGGCGCCCCGAGGATCGCTCCGGCGATCAACGCGAGCAGCGCTCCGACCGCTAAACCAATCAGCGCCCCGGCCAGCAATGCGAGCAGCAGCACGATCAGTTTCGCCAGCAGCAGTTGGCCGCGTTGCGGGGCGCGGGTAAGCAGGACGCGCAGTGTGCCCCAACTGAAGTCGCTGCCCAGCGAACCGGCCGCCAGCAGAATGGCGAAAATGCCGCCGGTGCCGTTGATCTGGCCAAGTACCGCGCCGAAAATGCCCGGAAACGTGAGTTGCCGGTACAATTCGGCGAGCTGGGCCTCATTCAGCACCGCAAGCCGCACCCCGCCGATCATGCCTTGATGAAAGGCAACCACCAGCAACCATAGGCCCAGATAGAGCAGCAGCAGGCTCAAGAACGCCCCGAGCAGCGCCAGAGATAAAGGGCGCCGCGACAATTTCAGCCATTCAGCTGCGATCAGATTGATGAGCATTGGTTTCTTCGCCGGTGACTTCAAGGAAGAACTCCTCCAACCCGCCGCCGCCGCCCAACTCGGCCACCGCAACCCCGTTGCGAGCCAGATGGGTATTCAACTCGGCGGAACGGCTACTCGGCGCATGCACCAGCAGCAGATCGGCCTGTTGTTCAACCCGTTCAACCCATGGCAGCGCCGCGATCAGGGCTGCTGCCGGCGCAACCTCACCCGCAATCCGAACGCGAATCGCGTGTCCACGCTGCACAAACTCGGCAACCGTGCCGGACGCAATCAACCGGCCCGCCTTCAGAATCGCCACCTGCTGGCAGACCTGCTCGACCTCGTGGAGCATATGGCTGCACAACAACACCGTACGCCCGCCGGCCGCAAGATCGCGGATAAGCGCGCGGATCTCGACCATGCCGGCCGGATCAAGGCCATTGGTCGGCTCATCAAGGATGATCAACTCGGGATCGGGGAGCAGTGCGGCAGCGATCGCCAGGCGTTGGCGCATGCCTTGCGAATAGGTACGCACCTTATCGCGGGCGCGTTCGCTAAGATCAACAGCATCGAGCACGGCGGCGATCCGGGATTCGGGAACAGCACCGGCCTGTGCGAGCACACGCAGGTTATCGACAGCACTAAGATATGGATACAAAGCCGGGGTTTCGATCATCGCGCCCACCCGGCGTAAAGCCGCAACCGGATCGCGGCTAACATCACAATCGAAGATGCGGGCCGTACCGGCCGAAGGTTGCACCAGGCCAAGCAACATCGCAATTGTGGTGGTTTTGCCGGCGCCATTCGGGCCAAGCAAGCCGAAGACAACTCCGCGCGCCACCGCCAGATCCAGCCGATCGACGGCGACCCGATCACGATAGCGCTTCGTCAGAGCTTCGGTTTGAATTGCGAGCATGGATTTCGTATGAAGTACCACGTACGGCAATGGCAGATTGCCCTTAAGTGCCGTTCAGTATAACATGACCGGCATTACCCGAAATCTTTGAAGACAGGTATACTACATCCTGTCGCAATTGATCAGCCGGGAAATGCACTATTCACCGTAACGGCGTGCAAACGCCACTAAGCCAAAAGGGGCAGCCGATGGCCGTAGTGAGCTATGAAGCATATGCAGAAGAATACCTGGCCCGGCATCTGACGTTTCTCAGTACCTTGCCGACAAAAACGATCGGTATGGCGGCCGACGTAATGTGGAATGCTCACGAGCGCGGGGCGACGATCTTTCTCTGCGGGAATGGCGGCAGCGCCTCGATGGCCTCGCATTTCGCGGCCGATTTGAGCAAAACGACGATTGTGCCGCAGCATTTCGCTCAGGCCCGCCGCTTCAAAGCTGTCTCGTTGGCCGACAATATGGCGTTGCTGACAGCCTGGGGCAACGATGTCGCCTACGAGCAGATCTTCGCCGAACAGTTGCGAAACCTGGCCGGCCCCGACGATGTGCTGGTGGCGATCTCGGGCTCGGGCACGTCGCCGAATGTGGTGGCCGCCGTGATGGCCGCCGCCGAAATCGGGATGACGACGGTCGGGCTGACCGGCCAGACCGGCGGGCGATTGCGTGGTGATTGCGATATTTGTATTTGTGTCGATAGCGATGCATACGAACACAACGAGCCCTTGCATTCGGTGACGTTTCACTTGATCGCATTTTACCTGCGACAGCGCCTGTACGCGCAAACAACCGGCGAAGAGTAGCAGCCAGGAGCCAGGACGGGCAGGGTGAACCAGGAAGGATACGCAGGCCGATATGTGTTTGCCCCGGCCCGTCCTCCGCCCTACCCCTGCCTGCAATCTATCTTGCCGGTTCACGATCAGCGTGGTATACTCGCCGTGTTGGGGACGTGGCGGAATTGGCAGACGCGCATGACTTAGGATCATGTGCCTTACGGCGTGCGAGTTCAAGTCTCGCCGTCCCCACCAACGGGAAGCGGCCGGCGTCGCAGATGCGATGGCCGGCTGTTTTGTTGCTCTCGCTTACGTGTATAGGTGTGCATAATGAGTGAACCGACAGTAACCGAGGTGCTTGAGCGTGCGTTCGCGGCGCGCCAGGCCCTCCACGACGAGCGCCATCAAACGCCGATGCGCCTTTTTAATGGATTCCGCGAGGGTTGCCCCGGCCTGTTGATCGATCTGTACGGCACAACGGCGGTGATCCACAGTTATGCCGATCCGCCGGCAATCGGGGTGGCGATTGTCGCCCAAGCCCAACAACGGCTGCTGGAAACCTTTCCATGGCTCCAGACGATCATCCTGAAAGAGCGGGCCGCCGCCGAAGAGGACAACCGGCGCGGGCTGATTGTCCACGGCGAGAAGCCCGACCGGCGGATCAATGAGCATGGTGTCTGGTATGCGCTTGACCTGATGCTGAACCAGGATGCCGGATTTTATCTGGATACGCGCAATCTGCGACGCTGGATTCTGGACAATCTGAGCGACAAACTGGTGTTGAACACCTTCGCCTACACCGGCAGTCTGGGTGTGGCCGCCGCCGCCGCCGGTGCGCAGCGGGTTATCCACATCGATCTGAACCGGCGCTTCCTGAACATGGCGAAAGATTCGTATACCCTGAATGGGCTGCCGATCCAACGGCGCGATTTTATGACCGGCGATTTCTGGCCGCTTACCAGCAGGCTCCGCCGCGACGGCGCGATCTTCGATTGCGTATTGCTCGATCCGCCGCTGTTCGCCAGCACGCCGGCCGGCAGTTTCCACCTTAAAACCGACATGGCCCGGCTGATCAATAAGGTTCGCCCACTGGTGGCCGACAACGGCAAACTGGTGGTGGTCAATAACGCCCTGTATGTCGCCGGCAGCGCCTATATCCATACGCTGGAAGAGGTTTGTGCCGATGGTTATGGCGAGATCAGCGAGTTGATCGCGATCTCCGAGGATTGTGCCGGCTACCAGGCGACAATCAGCGAAACACTGGCCGTCGATCCGGCGCCGTTCAATCACCCAACCAAGATCGCCGTGCTGACATTCCGGCGCAAGGATGGCCTGAAGGCAGGAATGAAGGCGTGAAAGCGTGAGCGGTGCGGTATCAGGCGTGCCGTCACTGCGGATCGGCACTCTGCGCGAGATGTGCGACCGCATCGCGCAGAGCGGCCGGATCGAGCGGCTTGGGTACGTAAAGTTGAAACCCTGCGGCCAGTACCCGCATGCGATCCTCCATGCGCACAAAGGCGGTCAGCGCGATCGCCGGGATGTTCCCGCCGGCTTCCGGATCCAGGGCGCGCACGGCGCGAATAAGCCAGTAGCCATCCTCACCCGGCATCGCAATATCCGATACCAGCACATCGGGCCGCCAGGATTTCAAAGTCGCCAGAGCGCCGTGCGCCGTGGTACAAAGCTCGACTTCGGCGCCGCAGGTAGACAAGATATCGGCGAGAATCTCCAGGATGTCCGGCTGATCATCAACCACCAGCACCCGTAACCCGCTCAGTTCGGGAATATTATGCGGATCGACCGTAGCTGCGGCCCGTTCGTCGCCTGCGGGGGTTGTGGCAACCGCGAGCGGCGCCAACGGCAGCCGAACCGTAAATATCGCGCCCTGATTGGCACCGGCGCTCGCCGCCGCAACCGTACCGCCGTGCAACTCGACAAGATGGCGCACCAGCGCCAATCCCAATCCCAGGCCGCCATGCACCCGGTTGCTGGAACTTTCGGCCTGGCGGAATTGCTCGAAGACAAAGGGCAGGAATTCTGGTGCAATACCTTGCCCGGTATCGCTGATACTTAAGCGGGCATAGTGATCGTCACGTTCCAGGCGCACGGTGATAATGCCGCCGGACGGCGTGAACTTGGTCGCATTCGAAAGCAGATTCCATACCACCTGCTGTAAGCGGTTCGCATCGCCGACGATCATCATCGCTTGCCCATCCAGTTCGATCTGGAGCCGGATGCTCTTGGCTTCAACCGCCGGACGCACCGTATCGAGCGCGTTATGAATAACATCGCCCAGATCGATCGGATTAGGATCGAGCCGGAGTTTCCCCGAGACAATCCGCGATATGTCAAGCAGATCCTCGATGATCTGGGCCTGAGCTTTGGCGCTGCTCACGATCTTGGTGAGCGTGCGGGCGATATACGCTTCGTCGCGCTTGCGCCACTGCATAAGTTGCGCATATCCCAGCAGCGCCGTAAGTGGTGTACGCAGTTCGTGTGAGACCGTCGCGAGAAATTCGTCTTTGAGCCGGTTAGCCTCCTCGGCTTGCGCACGGGCTGCCAGCTCTTGCTCAAAGAGTAGTTGTTTCTCAAGGGCGATTGCGGCCAATTGCGCAAGTTGTTGCAGCAGCGCTTCGTCGGCCGCTGTGAAGCTGCCGGCGCGCTTGTCCGAAACCTGGATCAAGCCGATACACGTACCATCGCCGGCCAGTAGCGGCACAACCAGAAGTTCGCTCGGCAGGTAGGTAGCGTCGCCGTTGAACGCAGGATCGACCTGATACGAACCAAGTGCTGCGGGCGTGAGTCGCAGCGGTCGCCGCTGTTCACATACCACCTGCGCAATTGCCTCAGCAACTGCCCGCGCATAATCCACCTGCCGTTGGGAGATTCCTTTCGCCTGTGCGGTCACGCTTTGCGACGCTTGATCTGCCGCATCGAGCATGAGCCTGACCAGGGCCAGATGCGTGCCGATCAGGGTTTGGGCCGCATTGGTGATCTGCTGCAACAACACCTCGCGGCTAGGTGCGGCATTGATCGCAAGCGATGCCGCATTCAGTTGCTGCAATCGTGTTGATTCTTCCTGTTGCAAAGCCTCAAAGCGCAATCGCTCTACGGCGCTCCAGATCCGCTCGCCTACGGTTTCAAGCAGCACAATTTCGCGATTCTCCCACTGCCGAGGCCGATTGTGCGATAGTACCAATGCCGCCACCCACCGTCCATCGCGTAAGAAGGGCAGCGCAACATATGCGACAGGCAGATGGTCCGCCGGCGGATCTGTCTGCCGCGCGATCACCATCTGGCCGTTACGTAGGGTATGCACAAGGGAGGACGGATAGTCGGACAGTCGTGTCGCCGCCGGGAGCGGTTTCGCGCCCATATTGTATCCGTGGACAACCTGCCAGCGATCAAGGCGTTCGTCGATCTCGGCGATCATGCAGCGTTGCACACGTATATAGCGACCGAGCATCTGCACGCTTTGCTCAAGCAACACCGGAATACGATCGCTGAGACGGATCTGCTCACTCAGTTCCGAAAGGAAGTCGGCATCGCGCTCCGATTGCTTGCGCGCGGTAATATCGGTAAAAAGCAAGGCAACCTTGCGGCTCTCGGCTCCACCGACACGAACCGCCTCGACGGAAAACCAGCGCCCCATTGCGACCGAACCCTGTTCGAAGTTCGCCGGTTCGCCGGTTTTTGCCACCCGGCCGTAGATTTTAAACCAATCGGCTTCAAGATTCGGCACCAGCTCACGGGCGGTTTTGCCCAGCGCATGCTGCAAACCGGTGTGTCGTTCGAACATCGCGTTGACTTCGAGAAACCGGTAATCGATCGGATTGCCGGCGGCATCATAGATCATCTCAAAAACACAAAAACCTTGATCGACACTTTCGAGCAGGCTGCGATAACGCTCCTCGCTCGCCTGTGAAGCCGCCTGGGCGCGACTACGCTCGACAGCAGCCCAGGTGCGCTCGGCGGTCTCTTCAACCAGCAATAGTTCGGCGTCCGTCCAATGGCGCGGCGCCGACTGGCGAATCCCAAGTAGCGCCACCAGACGAGATTCTTTAACCAGACAGACCGTCAGATGGGCGCGGACATCGATCGCGGCATACGCCGCTCGTTCTTCGGCGCTGAGGCTATCAACAAGGGTGACATCATCGACCACAACCGTACGACCGGCGCGGAGCGCTTCGGCCAGTGCGGCGCCGAAATCATCCATCCGATACCGTCCGGCGGCACTCGGCACGCCGTTGTGGTAATCCTGGTGGATCACCATATGAGTATTGTCGGATTCAGCTTCGGCGTAAAAGGCCCGCGTTACCTGAAGGTATGCGCCAAGCACACGACTGGCGGTTGCTTGAATGAGTTGCGGATCGGCCAATGGCCGCAAGGCATCGCTGAGCATAAGCAGAAACGACTGGCGCGCCTCGCTGAGCCGTAGTTGCTCCTCGGCCTGCTTGCGCGCAGTTACATCAACCGCGAAACCGGACATCGCCCTCCGCTCAGCATCGCCGTCGGGTTCGATCGAACCACGAACCGAAAGCCAGCGCAGTGAGCCATCGGAATGATAGACCCGATATTCACCCTCGTAGACCGCACCTTCGGCCGCAGCCTCATTCAACGCCTTGTTTACCCTGGCCCGATCGTCTTCGTGGATCGCGGGCAGAACCGCTGCGAGCGGAACGCCGACGCTAAGTGCGGCAACGGGCAATGAAAAATAGCGCCGCATATTCTCATCGGTGATCAGCCGATCGCGCTGCATATCCCAGAAAAACGTCCCGGCGAGTCCGGCCTTCAGCGCTGCCTCAAGGCGGGCCTGCGTTGTGCGCAACTGCATCTCGATCAACTTACGCGCCGTCACATCAAAGGTCTGGCCGATCACCCGTTCGACCCGGCCCTGCGTGTCGCGAAATGCAGTTGCCCGCTCTTCCAGCCACACAACCTGGCCATTGTCGGGGCGCTGAATCCGAAACTCCGAAAGATATTCACCACCATCGGCGGCGATCGCCTGAACCTTTGCAGCATGGGCCGGCTTATCTTCAGGAAAGACTAAACTAAACCCATCCGCCACCGTCGCTAATGCCGGCAAACCATAAATCTCGGCAAATGTGCTACTCGTGGTGATCTGATCACGGCGTACGTCCCACTCCCAGGTAACCATCCGCATCGCGCGGCCGGCGAGATCGAGCCTGATATCGCGCTGTTGAATTGGGTGATCGATCTCGGCCAGGAATGATGAACGAATCCGCTCGGTTTCGTCGGTGTAGATACACATAACGCCGCCGACCGGTGCTCGCTCATCCGGCAGGGGAATACACGAGACCGTATAGGATCGATCTTCACGCGCCCCATTCCGTGTGGTCGGCAAAACCTGTGCTTCAAGGGTGGTGCCCGCGCCATGCAGGAGGGCGGCCTGCACCAACGGCTCAAGCACATGCCAATGATCGTGCCAGACCCGAGCGGCCGGTTGACCGAGCGCGGGATGGCGGTCGCCGAGCAAGGCCGCACATTCGTCGTTGTAGAGATGAATGAGTTGTTCACCCCAACCGATCCAGATCGGCTGCGCAGCGGCGAGCATCATCTGAAGTGCCAGCTTCAGACTTTGCGGCCAATGTTCACGAGCGCCGAGATCGGATTGCGCCCAATTATAGGTATGAACTAACCTCCCCAGCTCACCACCGCCAGTGAGCACGTCTGTCATGATTATCTCCGTCGGTTGCTCGTGATCCACGACATCCGTTGATCACCCGGTGTGACGCTTGAAAACAGTTTTCAGTAACCTATCGCACGATGCCTGATGCGTGATGCCTGAGCGCGCTGCCGCGCGGCTCGCCAGTCCGGTATGCGCTCCCGGATCAGGCGCAAGCATTGTGCTCACCGCTATAAGTGGTCGAAACACATTGCGAACAGCAAGATCTATGCCAGCGTTCGGCGGCGATCGGCTATTCCTGCAAGCGCAAGGTGCAAGCATTTAGCAGTAGCACAGTGGGGCCAATCTGCGGTACGATACATACACACGATACCAAATCTTGGAGAGGAGCGTACGCTATGGATTTCTCGGTTGCGCCGGTATTTATGCCCGGCCCGCGCCCCGATCCAATTCTTGGCTGGCGCGGCGCCCTGTTGCCCTTTGCCGCCGATCCGCTCGGGTTCTTATGCGATCTGTATCAGCGCTACGGCCCGCTTGCCGCCGTCACACGCCATCCGCCGGCGATGTTATTCGCCTTTGGGCCTAAGTATAACCGCCGGATCTTGTCGGATGCAGTCACATTCGAGAATAACCCCAGTCTCGCCCTACCGATGCGGGAAGATTCGGCACTTGCGCGGATCGGGAATGGATTGCTGGCGATGAACGGCGAGACGCACCGCCGCCAGCGGCGCATGATGATGCCGTCGTTTCACCGCCGCCATGTCGCCGGCTATCGCGATACCATGGTCGCGATGATCGATCGCGCCCTGGATCGCTGGCAGACGGAAAACCCCCTCGACATCGCACGCGAGATGCAGCAGATCACCCTGGCAGTGGCGCTGCAAACCCTGTTTAGCCTGGATGCCGGCCCGGAAGCGCAGGCCCTCGGCAACCTTTTCGAGCAATCGCTGGCGATCAATTTCTCACCGTTGGACACGTTTGTGCCGATCGACGTGCCCGGCACGGCCTATCACCGGCTCGCACGCCTGGCTGAGCAGATCGAAACCCGCGTGCGCGCCCTGATCGATCAGCGGCGGGCCCTTGGCGAAAGCCACCAGGATGTGCTGGCAACTCTGATCGCCGTGCGCGATGAAGATGGGCAGGCGCTCAGCGACGATGAACTGATCGGCCAGACCTACACCCTGTTCGCCGCCGGCCATGAGACGAGTTCAAACGCATTGACCTGGGCATTACTGCTGCTGGAGCAGCACCCACAGGTGCTGGCCGATCTGCACGACGAGTTGCAAACCGAGTTGCATGGCGACGCGCCGAGCCTGGAGCAGTTGGCCCGGTTGCCGCTGCTTGATCGGGTGGTGCAAGAGGTGTTGCGCCTGATGCCGCCGGCAAGTGTGCTGGTACGGCGCACGGCTACTGCAACCCGCCTTGGCTGCTACGAACTGCCCGCCGATACGACGATCTTCCTGAGTCCCTTCGTCACCCATCGTATTCCGGAGTTGTACGCGGCGCCGCAGACATTTAATCCGGCGCGTTGGGAACAGATCGATCCATCGCCGTATGAATATCTGCCGTTTGGCGCCGGGCCGCGGATGTGTATCGGCACCACCTTCGCCCTGATGGAGATCAAACTGGTGTTGGCCCGGATCATCCAGCGCTTCCGGCTGGAATTCCCGGCCGGCACGCGGATCGATCCCGAGCTACCGCTCACCTTGCGCCCGCGCGGCGGCATGCGGATGCAGGTTCGGCCCCAGGATCGCGCCTTCCGGGCCGGCCGGGTACAGGGCGGCATCAGGCGGGTACTTGATTTGCCGCCGGCCGAGTAGCCCCATGCCGGGGTAGAGGCGCAAGGTTTTGTGCCTTTCCTGCGGCGCTACCCGGCCCCTTGACATGTCGCATCGGGCGCGGTACCCTGTCGGCGCTGATGCGATGATCTGGAGCCGCACAAGGGCGAAGCATGGCGCTGCATGCCATACTTCGCCCTTACCTCACATGTGACATTATGAGTTTTCTGCATGCCGTCGCCCGTCCGACCGCCGTGCTTGCGCTGGCCGGCCTGAGCTATCTTGCCGCTCAGGGTACCGGCCTGCGGCTGTTTTCCATCTTGCGTATATTTTGCTGGCGCTGCTGGCGCTTTCGGTGATCTGGGCCTGGCTGAATTTACGCGGCCTTGAGATCGAGCGCGAGACAGTCACCCAGCGCGCAACGGTTGGCGAGTATGCCCGCGAGCGGATTACGATCTACAATCACTGGCCCTTCCCGAAGCTCTGGGTCGAGTTGCGCGATGAGTCGGAATTACCCGATCACGGCGCCGGATTTGTGACGTACCTCGGACGACGGCAGCGCGGCCGTTGGACGGCCCGAACGCTTTGTACATTACGCGGGCGTTTCCGGCTCGGCCCGACAACGCTGATCAGCGGTGATCCATTCGGGATCGTGCGCCTTGCCCGGCGCGTGCCGGCCACCAGCGAGATTATCGTCTACCGCGCGCGGTCGATCTCCCCGAATTTCGGCTGCCGAGCGCCGAATTGCCCGGCGGCCAGGCCACGCGATCACGCAGCTACACCCTCACGCCGAACGTGGCCACCATCCGCGATTATGCCCCCGGCGATAGTTTCAATCGCATCCACTGGCGCAGCACCGCCCGCACCGGCCAACTGATGGTCAAGGAATTCGAGCTCGACCCAAGCGCCGATGTGTATGTTGTGCTCGATATGCAGGAGCGAGCGGTGGTGCGCGACACCCGCGCGATCCGCCACCACGAGGATTTCGACGAGCGCGATCTGGGGCCGTGGTGGGCGCGCCAGAGCCGGATCAAAACCAATGCCGTTCAGGCCCTGGAGAGCACCGAAGAGTACGCGGTTATGGCGGCGGCCTCGCTTGCCCGCACGCTCCTGGCCCAGAATCGGGTGCTGGGGATGGTGGCCTGGGGCCAGCACCGCGAGGTGATCCCGGCCGAGCGCGAGTCGCGTCAGTTGTTTAAAATTTTGGAGGCACTGGCGATTCTACGCGCCTACAGCCAGCAATCGCTGGCCGAAGTATTGCTGGCCGAAAGCAGTCGCTTCGGGCGCAACTCAACCCTGGTGATCATCACATCCTCGCTCGATGAGCACTGGATCGGCGCATTGCAGCAGCACCTGTATCGCGGCGTACGAGCCACGGTCTTGTTTGTTGATCCGCAGAGCTTCGGCGGTTGGCGCGATCCCGATCCGATCCTGCATCGCCTGGCCGAATTGCGCGTGCCGACCTATCGCCTGCGGCAGGGCCAATCGATCGCCGATGCGTTGCGCGCCCAGGTTGATCTGGCGGCATAACGCCCCAAAACGTTTGACACTGATCGCAGCGATCGCATACAATAATAGCTGCTCTCTTGCATCGAATCGTTAATCATAGAAGATCATGAAAAAGTTAACGACCGCGCAGATCCGCGAGACATATCTCAGGTTTTTCGAGCGCCACAACCATACCCGCGTGCCAAGTTCATCGCTGGTTGTCGCCAATGATCCAACTCTCCTTTTCGCCAATTCCGGCATGGTGCCGTTTAAAGATGTTTTTCTCGGTATCGAGCAGCGCCCCTACAGTCGCGCTGTGTCGGTGCAGAAATGTCTGCGCGTCAGCGGCAAGCATAACGATCTCGATGAGGTTGGGCCGTCGCCGCGCCATCAGACCTTCTTTGAGATGCTTGGAAATTTCTCGTTCGGCGATTATTTCAAGGCCGATGCGATTCGTATGGCCTGGCAATTGTTGATCGAAGAGTTCGAACTGCCGGTCGAGCGACTCTGGTTTACGGTGTTCGAGGGCGACGACGAGATTGCCGCCGACGACGAGGCGGCGCAACTCTGGATCGACCAGGGCGCCGACCCGGCGCGGGTGCTGCGTTTCGGGCGCAAAGATAATTTCTGGGTAATGGGTGACAGCGGCCCCTGCGGGCCCAACAGCGAGATTACGGTCTATCTCGGCGATGATCTGTCGAAAATGAGTCCTGCAGGCGTCAACTCCGACGATCCCGATTATGTCGAGATCTGGAATAACGTGTTCATGCAGTACGACCGGGCGACCATGAAGCGCTTGCAGATGCGATCGGTCGATACAGGCATGGGCCTTGAGCGCATGGCGATGGTGCTGCAAGGCGTGCGCAGTACCTACGAAACCGACGAGTTCACGGCGATTATCAATCAGGTGATCGCCTCACTCGGCAGCGACGAAGCCCATTATCGCACGTATTTCGCGCCCTATCGGGCGGTAGCCGATCACAGCCGCGCGGTTGCATTTTTGATCGCCGACGGCGTGCTGCCCGGCAATGCCGGTCGCTCGTATGTATTGCGCCGCATTCTGCGCCGCGCCGCCTATCAGGGCCGCACAATCGGCTTTGAGCGACCGTTCCTCGCCGAGGTGATCGCCAAGGTGATCGACACAATGGGCGGCGCTTATGATGAACTTATGCAACGCCGCAGTTTCATCCTTGAAGTTGCCGACAGCGAGGAGCAGCAGTTCCTGCGCACGTTGTCGAGTGGGCTGACGCGGCTCGGCGCAATGGTCGAGCAGGTGAAGGGCAGTGGCGGCGCCACAATCGCCGGCCCCGATGCCTTTATGCTCAGCGACACCTATGGCTTCCCGCTCGATCTGACCCAGAAGATCGCCGCCGAGCACCATCTGGCGGTTGATGAGGCGGGCTACGAAACAGCGCTGCATGAACAGCGCGAACGTTCCCGCGCGGCGGCGCAATTCAAGCGCGGCGCCGAAAGCATCGTCTGGGCCGAGCGCAGCCTGCCGCAAACCGTGTTCCTCGGCTACGAAACCCTGAGCGCCGACGCGCAGGTGCTGGCGCTCAGCGCCGACGGCGACAGTGTCAGCAGCGTAAATGCGGGCAGCGCCGTGCAGGTTGTGCTCGACCGCACGCCGTTCTATGCCGAGAG
>JAAUQO010000305.1 GCA_012032775.1 Oscillochloris sp.
ACGCGGCGTTGCTCCCTCAGGCTGGCGCCCATTGGGGAAAATTCCTTGCTGCTGCCTCCCGTAGGAGTCTGGGCCGTGTCTCAGTCCCAGTCTGCCTGGTCGTCCTCTCAGACCAGGAACCCGTCATTGGCTTGGGAGGCCGTTACCCCCCCAACAACCTGATGGGCCGCAGGCTCGTCCCAGTGCGCCCGAAGGCTTTCCTCCGAAGAGCGTATGCGGGATTGCCATCGCTTTCGCGGCGATATCCCCCACACCGGGGTTGATTACCCACGTGTTCCTCAGCCGTGCGCCACGCAGCCGCGCAAGCGCGCTGCGTCCGACTTGCATGCATTAGGCACGCCGCCAGCGTTCGTCCTGAGCCAGGATCAAACTCTGCGTGTTTGGGTAGAGCACCGGCCTTGGCCGGTCTTCACACCCGTATGTGAACCCACGTACATCATCACGATTCAGTTGTTCAGGTACATGCTCCAGGCACTTAGGCGACAAAAAACCAGGCGGCGGGTTGCCCCTCCTGCCTGGCGACGTCTCCGGACTTGCCGGCGCGTTTCGCAAATTGTCAGTCTACGGACTGCCTGGATTATTTTGTCTACTCGCAAGGAGTGAGACGTTCAACACTTCAGTAGTATAGCACGCACGTTCAAACAATGCAAGTTGGTTGTGCTAGAGCAATATTAGTGTTGCTTTGCCGTTGCCGGCACTTGAGGATCAGGCAACAAAAAACCAGGTGACGATCATCTCGTCTTACCTGGCGACGTTTCCGGATATACCGGCGCGTTTCGCACGTTGTCCCTGAAACCTTCGATTGTTGGTGTCTGCCTCCCAGAAGGAGTGAGACGTTCAACACTGTGGGAGTGTAGCACGCTGGTTCAAGGGAAGCTAGGGGTTTTTGTTAGAGAATTGTTAACGCCTTCACAGGGCGCGAATGAGAGGCACCCCAAGACAGCAACTACTATGCGAGGCGATGGTCCTGCTTCCGGTAGGTTCAGGCGCCTTAGACGATCGTTTGTTCGATGCACACGAGGTAGCTTATGCCGTGGGCCGTCCGGCCTATGATGTCGGCACTGTATCGAGCGCGCATTCTCGATCCATTACGCGGAACAACGCACACCCGTACCGACACCCCGCAGGGGAATACAACTGGCACGGCTAGGGCAAGTGAAGGTGGATCAGCGGGAATGGCAGCACGATATGGAGAGGGATCGTAACCGCCTACAGGCGGCTGATCGAGCCGTACTGGCTGCAACGCACCCGAACCCATGTACTGATCCCGCATCTCCCGCCGGCGCTCCAAGGGCAGCGGATCGCATGACCGATCTGCAGGCCGGACATGGCACACCCTTGTCGCTCATCAGGCGGGCATGTCGCCTTGCCATGGCTGCGCAACCACACCTGATTTGCCTTACCGGCGACTTCGCCGCCGATGACGCTACCGACCTGCGTCCGATCCTCGCAGTCCTTGCGGAACTCGACGCCCACCTCGAAGTCTATGCAGTGCCCGGTAACCACGACTACAAGCTCGGCATTGAACGCTGGCACGATCAGATCGAGGATGCCCAAACCATCACTGATCTCACGAATGCTGTGGTATTGCGCCGATTTCAGGGCACCTGGTTCTGTATCGGCGGGGTGGATTCGTTCTCCAAGGGAAGCCCACGACTGGATCTGCCGGGCCAGCAGCAACAGGTGGGATGTACGTTGCTGCTGGCCCACAACCTCGATCAAGCCGAACACCTGAATACCCTGGCTCAGTCGGTCGATCTTGTCCTCGCCGGGCATACGCACGGCGGCCAGGTGCGACTGCCATTTGTCGGCGCGCTGCGCAACCCCGCCCGTCACCGCGATATTTACGAGTCCGGCCTGTACCACCGTCCCGCTACCCAGGTATACGTTTCACGAGGGAGCGGCACGGTGCATCTGCCGATCCGGTTCCTTTGTCGCCCTGAAGTCGCCATTCTGGAACTTGCCCATGCCGACCCTGATGCGACAGGTTGAGGCCGCGCGTGGATGGCATCTTTCTTGGGGTGGCCTTCTTCGGCCGGATGGAGGAAGCACGGTTGGACGAGTTCCGCGTGTGCTGGAGGTGGAATTCCTTGGCACGGTTTATGGCGCTCGCGAGGCACTACGAATCGTCTATCGCCAGGGACATGGCGTGCTGATCAATACCGGTTCGATCCTGTCGCGGATCGCGCTGCGGTACCAGAGCGCCTATGTTGCCGCGAAACACGCGATCTGCGGCCTGGGGATGAGCCTGCGGGAGGAGGCGATCCTGGCTGGGGCACACGATATCCATATCTGCAGCGTTATGCCGGCGACCATCGATACCCCGCTGTTCCAGCATGGCGCGAACTACACCGGCCGGAAGGTCAAAGCTATGCCGCCGGTCTATCATGCTGAGCGCGTTGCGCAAACCTATGTCAGTCCGGCGCAACGCCCGCGGCCCGAAATGTTTGTGGGCAATGCCGGGCGACTGCTCGTACTCCAACACCTGCTGGCGCCCAAGCGCACCGAAGCCCAACTCGCCTGAATAGGCAAAAATCTGCAATTGAATCCGGCTCGCTCGCGCCCACCCACCTCCGGCAATCTCTTTACACCGATGGATGATGACCTTACGGTGCGCGACAACTGGCAATCGCCGGTTGATCCAATCGTGCGCAAGACCGGCACAGCACTCCTGACCCTGGCAGCGGCGTTTCTGGCCTGGGGTTGGTTGCGCCGTCGCTCGTCCCATGAGCGCACACAACTCCAGCCGGATACACAGACCACGCCTGAGGATGGGCAGCACCTCGCCGAACGCCCGATCAGTTGATCAGCCATCAGGCAAGGAGTATCGGCATGAGCAAGGTTATGGAACGGGATGCCGGAAATGAACCCGCTCACGATTGCTACGAAACAGATACACCTTGAGATTGCTGCCGGCCGGGATACGCCGGAGTTGCTGAAGGCAACGCCCAAAACCCCGATCTACTAACTTCTTGAGCGCAAGCACGTCGGTGAAACCAATGCCCGAACCCCGGTCGGATCCTCCGACCGGCGTTCAGGCGTTCGTGTTGCTGCTACGCGCCGCGTAGGGCGGTACCGGCGATATGTGGACCGGCGGGGCCGGTCGGTAATCGGAAGTGTTCCAGGCGTACATCGACAAACCCGGCCTGCTCGATATCGTGCCAGGTTTCACGGTTCGGGTGACACCCATCGGCCAATGGCGTCCAGAGCGGTTGGATGAGGTTTTGCACAGTGCGCAATCCGCTACCGCGCGGCGCCGCCACATGCTCAACGAATACGAAGCGGCCACCCGGCTTAAGTACCCGCCGAACCTCGCGCAGGGTTTGCGCCACATTGCCTACCGAGCAGAGGACAAGTGTGCTGACCACCACATCAACACTTGCGTCTTCGGCGGGGAGATGTTCGGCGCTGCCGCTGCGTAACTCGACTGCGATGGCGTGGCGCTCGGCCTCGGCATAAAGGTAGGGGTGCATGTGCGGATTCGGCTCTACCCCGATCCAGCGAATGTCCTGCGGGTAGTAGGCCAGATTCGGCCCGGCGCCCGGGCCGATCTCCAGTATGGTGCCATGGAGCGAGCCGAAGAGGGCCTGTTTGCGATCACGCACCATTGGTTCGTAGGAGCGTTTGCCCTGTTCCATCAGGTGCGCGTGGAGGCGCTGGTACCAACCGGCCAGTCCGGATTTGCGTTGTATCGTCATAATGGTGGTTCCTCGTTGAGATCGTCGCCCTGTGCTTCGGTACTGATAACCCGCAGCCGCAGATCGCCGAGATCGGGCGCCAGTATAAGGTAGTATACAGTTCGCGGGCAATGGTTCCACTGTTGGCCTGATACGCACCCCAATACGCCATTGTGCGAACGCCGCAGCGCAAGCGGCGGGCTATGCTGTGCCCAAGGTATTGGCATGTGTACGGCCGCCGGGATCAGTTACCTGATCGAGGTGCTGCAACCGTTGAATATGCGCTCGCGCGATCCGCTCGATGCCGTTGCGAATACCCTCGGTGTTGCCATCGGCGCCGCCCTTGGCTTGCTGGTGCGGCTTATCTACGGCTACCTACGCACCGAACTCAGCGCGGCCCAGGTGCGGCGTGCGATCAAGCGGGTTCCTGCCGGTACAACCATTGTGCGGGTCGGCGACGCGATCGACCGCTTCTTTATCATCAAACGCGGCGAAGTCCTGCTCTACCGCGAGCACGACGGCAGGCGTGAAGTGCTGGATCGGCTCGGGCCGGGTGAAATGTTCGGACTCCTGGCGGAGATCGAGCGTATGCCGCAGCCGGTAACTGTTGTCGCAGCCACTGATGTCCAGGTTTACGAAGTCGATTATGACAGATTATTGCAGCAGTGGGCGGGCCGGCGCAACCGATTGAGGTGATCGTTCACTACCTGGCGACCGAATTGCGGGAGGCGTCCGAGCGAGGCGCGGAATTGCAACGGCTGCGCAGGGTCGGATAGGCGGATACTGCAAGAATGTTTCTGTATGTTTCGCACAAAGCGCGCAAAACATACAGAAAATCCTTCGCCTGCGGCGCCACGAAAAAACGATTCTTCCAGCCTGCCGCAGGCCCGAAACCAGTTATGCGGGCGGCTCGCACACGCGACCGCAGGTGCGCTACGATGCGTTGAGGCGCGTTCGGCCGTGAGCAGTTGTGACGAGGGATGGCCGGCGCAACCGAATAATCAGTACCAGTGCGACAATGCCGAAGATAGTGAGTGAAATGGTTTCGGCGATCAGGCGCGCCGTTCCATCCGGCACCAGCGCGGGGATTACCATGGGATTTACGAAGTCTATCAGGGTGTGCAACCCAAGGGCGTACCAACTCCAGCGCTGCTCGTTACGGATGAAGCTTTGCAGCACCAGCACCGACATTGCGACATGGAAGGTGACGGCCATCACACGCTCGTAGGCGCCGCGCAGGCCGATCCAGGCCGGTGCGTCGGTGATGCCGGCGGCCAGGCTGCGCAATCCTTCCGCTTGCAGCGGGGCCATCGTGCTGAGTGACGCCTCGGTGGTGGTGAGTAACGCCACCAGTTGCATGATCGCCAGGGCACCGATCAACACCGTCGACTCGATTCCGCCGTGGCCGAGACCGAAGATAACACCGGTGTCCCAGGTTTTGGGCGCATTGCGCAGTAGGAAGCGATAGCCCAGGTAGCGCCCGCCGGTCTCGAAGAGCGCGGCGGTGAAGGCGAGAAACAGACCGAAGCCGATATATAAGGCGGGCGAGGCGGCCAGTTGCGGGGCGACCATTGCCTGGAGCGCCGTCATAATCGGGATGCGCAGCACGACCTGGCTGACAATAAATACCAATGCGCCGAGCCAGAAGATGCGCCAGCCGGCGCTGAGGTGACGAACGGCGATCCAGGCGGCGACCAACGGGCCGACAATGATGATCGCGACGGAGATCAGCTGGAAGATGAGATTGGTTGTGGGAATAGTGAATGCAGGTTCCACCGGAATGTCCTTTCTTCAGTACGAATACAACCTGCTCGTATCGTAATGATGGCGCAGCAGAGCCGACAGCGCCGGGTGGTTTATGCCGCGATGGGCCGGTGGAGGGAGTGGCAGCCCCGACGGATGGAGGGTATTCTGGTTTTTCCGCTGTTGCGGTTGGCACATGCTATAATGCGTGCGTTTCCCATAAGCGCTCGACAAACCAATACGATCCCTTGCGATCAGGCATGCAATCTGCCCGTGGTATCCTGTATCCTATAGCAATCCTAGCAGAACCGAGAACTCAGAACCGAGAACCGAGAACCCAGAACCGAGAACCGAGAACCCAGAACCCAGAACCCAGAACCCAGAACCCAG
>JAAUQO010000306.1 GCA_012032775.1 Oscillochloris sp.
GGTGCGATAGGTGCTCCGGCGGAATACCGGTGCCGGTATCGGTCACCGCCACCCCAATCGTCGCCGGCGCATCATCACGAGCTCGGATCAACTCCGTCGTCACCCGGATCTCGCCGCCGCGCGGCATGGCATCGCAGGCATTCAGGATGATATTCAAAAACACCTGTCGCAACTGATCGGCATGGACAGTGGTGGTCGGCAAAGTCGCATCAAGAGCCGTACGGGCCGTGATATGCCCGTGGCGCAGATGAGTTTGCACCAGTTCCAGCGTTTCCCGCAACAGCGTATTAATACTGGTTGGCGCTAACTCCGACTTCGTCGGCCGGTAGAAATCGCGCATGCGCGTAATAATGCGCGCGATCCGGCCGAGTTCCTGTTGCGCGATCTCCAAAAATGCCCGCTGCGGTGCGTCGGGCGGCAGATCTTGCTCCACCAGATACAGGCTATTGCGGGCTGCATAGAGCGGATTATTGATCTCGTGGGCAACCGACGCCGACAACTCACCCACCGCCGCGAGTTTGGCGCTCTGCAACAACTGCGCCTGTGCCGTACCAAGGCGGGCTTGGGCCTCGGCATGCAGCGCCTGAGCGTGCATCAAATCCCGTTGCAACATCGCCGCCCGCGTACGCTGACCAACCTCGTCGATCGCCACCGCCGCCAGATCGGCCAGAGCCTGAATAAAGGGCAGATCGCGCGGATGGTACAGGTGCGCATGCACGCCGCCGTACAACACCAACGCCCCAAGCCGCTGACTTTCAACCCGCAGCGGAGCCAGCAGCGCACTGAGCGGCGGCCATGGCTCAAGACACTCGCTGATCGACTTGATATGCTCGGGGCTGAGATCGGAAAGTGCCAACTCCAATTCCGGCCCCACCAGCAACATCGCGCGCGGCGCAAGATACGCCTTTCCCGCCAGGCCCAATCCCGGCCGGTGTGGGCTCAAATAGCCATCGGAGGCTTGCAATGTCAGTTGATCGGTCGCCTGATCATACAGAAACAGGTGCGTCGCACTGGTGCCGGGAAACAGGCTGACTGCCTCGCGCACCACCTGTTGAATGATCGTATCGACATCACGACTGATCAGCAATGCCGCCGAGATCGAAAGAATCGCGCTCAAACGCGCGCGCAAATCGGCGCTCCGCGCAGCGTGCAGCTCACTCTCACGGAACGCCGCCGCAACCTGTTCCTGCGAATCGGCCAGGGTCTTTTCCAGCTCGGCAACCCGAGCACGCATTTGCTCTAGCTCTGTCATAATGGGGTGCGTTGACACTTAAAACCGCTGCGTGCTATGATGAGCACATTCACCCGGTACTATAGAGCTATTTTCGATGGAGTGCAAACCGCATGTCCCAAGCAGCCAGTATCCTCGTCGTTGACGACGAACAGAATATCCGACTTACGCTCAGTGTTCTTTTGAGTCGTGCCGGTTTCAGCGTTACAACGGCATCGAGTGGCGAAGAGGCGGTCACTCTGTTTGAACAGCAACACTTCGATCTGATGCTGGTTGACCTGCAAATGCCCGGCATTAATGGTATTCAGGTTGTCGAAGCATTACGCAATCGTGAACTGGATACGGTTGCAATTATCTTGACTGGCCACGGCTCGCTTGAGTCGGCGATCGAAGGTTTGCACCAGGGCGTCTTCGATTATATGCTGAAGACGAGCGACCCGGCCCAGATCATCGACCGGGTCAAGGCCGGCCTGGATGAACGAACCAAACGCCAGCGCCAGAATCAGTTGATCAGCGCAATCGGCGCTGCGGCGCAAGAATTGGCCGGCGGCGAAGGCGCCCCGGTGGCGCAAAATGTCCCACCGACCGCGCCTTCTACATCCCATCAGTCCGCGCCCAGCGCTCAGGCCGCGCCGGAACGCCAACTCGCGATCGGCCCGCTCCAACTTGATACCTGGCACCAGACGGCCACCCTCGACGGACGTTCGCTGAACTTGACTCCGACTGAATTTCGATTGCTGCTCTGCCTTGCCGAGCACGCCGGCCAGATGCTCTCTTATACCAGCCTGGTGCGCTGTGCTCAGGGCTACGAGACAAGTGAGCTTGAAGCAGGTGAGTTGATCAAGCCCCATATCCACCATCTGCGACAGAAAATTGAACCGGAACCGGGCGCGCCGCGCTATCTGCTGAATGTACGCGGTAAGGGCTATATCCTTCAACTCTAGCAACGTGTTCGGTGCAGCCATGCCGGCCTGTACCGGGCCGTCCCTGATGCCCTATGGCGAGCGAACTGCTTTACTTCAACGGCGTCAATGCGACTCGCGGCGAGTATGCACACGAGCCGATGACCGCCGACCAGCTCGCAGATTTGATCAGCGGCAAGAACGCTGATACGTCCCGGATCGATCCCGAACAGGCGCAGTTGAACGAGTTGCGCTGGCGCGACCAGTTACGCCGCCAGGGTGCCTTCGCGGTAAAGGAAGGCGTTCAGCCGAGTAATCTTGCCGAAACCGGCTGGGGAGTTATTTTTCCCGCCGGCAATCAGGCGGCGGTTCGTGAAGCATTGAGCGAACTGCTGGAATGGCGGAAAGCCCAGGCCGGCCCGCGCTACCGCGAATGTATCGGCCCAGGCGGTTATCGCCCCGGCGAAGGCAAGGCCGATTTCCTACGCCGCCAGGGCGCCGCGCCCTCCGGCCCGGTCGATCCCGACCGCTTCCCCTATTACCTGTTGATCGTCGGCAGCCCCGAAGAGATCCCGTTCCGCTGGCAGTATCAACTCGATGTGCAATATGCCGTTGGGCGCTTGCACTTCGACGATTTGCAGCAATACGCAAGCTATGCCCGGAGTGTGGTTGATGCCGAAAAAGGCAAGGTCGGCCTGAGCCGGCGCATGGTGTTTTTCGGCGTTCAAAACCCCGACGATATCGCCACTGCGCGCTCATCAAGCGATCTGGTGCTGCCGCTGGCCGCACAGATGCAACACGACGCCGGCAATGATGGTTGGACGATCGAGACGATCCCCGGCATCGAGGCCACCAAAGATCGCCTCGCCGGCTTGCTTGGCAATGCCGCCCCGGCGATGCTTTTTACCGCCAGCCACGGCGCCGAGTTCGACAAGATCGATCCGCGCCAAACCATTCACCAGGGCGCGATCCTTTGCTCCGACTGGCCCGGCCCACGCCAATGGAGCGGCCGGGCCATCCCGCCGAAGTTTTACTTTGCCGGCGAGGATGTCGATCCGAACGCCCATCTGCTCGGCAGTATGGTCTTTCAGTTCGCATGCTTCGGCGGCGGCACGCCACGCCACGACGATTTTCCGCATCTGAGCGGAGCGCAATCCAGCATCGCGGAACAAGCATTTGTCGCCGCCTTGCCACGAGCGCTGCTCGGCCATCCGAAAGGCGGCGCACTGGCGGTGATCGGCCATGTCGAGCGGGCCTGGACATTCTCATTCAGCGATCCGCGCAATACGAATCCCCAGGGCGCCCGCCAGATCGAGACGTTCAGCAGTGCGATGCGCCGGCTGATGCTGCGTGGACTGCCGGTTGGCCACGCGATCGAGTATTTCAACGAGCGCTACGCCGAACTGGCCACGATCTTGACCGAAGATATGGAGAATATCCGCTACGGCGCCAGCCTCGATCCGTACGAACTCTCGAATCGCTGGACGGAGCATAACGACGCCCGGAGTTATGTCGTGCTCGGCGACCCGGCGGTGCGTTTGCCGCTGGCCGCCAGCGGTGCCGCCGGTGAACGCGCGACGATCGGCGAAGTTGCCGCACCCAGCATCAACCTTCCGCCGCCCGTCACCTCCGAAGCAGCAGGCACGCCTATGACAGATCATACCAATTCCCCACCGCCGGCCGCCCCATCAGCGGCGCCGGCCGCATCGCAAGCGCCGCAAGCCGGTTATCCGCAGTACAGCGCCCCGCCGCCGGTGGTGATCTATGCCGGCTACGGCCCACCGCCGGTCTATCCCGGCCAGGCAACCCCGCCGCCGACCGGCTACCCGCCCGCTACCGGCGCAGTCGGCCCCGCCGGCGCCAGTTTCGGCGTCCGCGAGTGGTTCAGCGGCGGCCAGAACGGCGAGAGCGGTATGGGTGAATTCGCCCAGAAACTCAGCGAAACGCTGAAAGAGTTCTCCGAACGCCTTGGGACAACCTTGAAAGGCGTGTTGGAAGATGCCACGGTGCTTGAGATCGAGACGTACGTGGCTTCCGATATGGAAGCCGCCAAGAACGATCTGAGCAACGCCCAACTGCGGGCCGTAACGCGCATGGAACTCGACGGCGACACAAAGGTGTTGGTACCGCTCAGCGCCGGCCAGCTCGACGAGCAACTCTGGCACGTGCATACCTCGATGGTGGCACTGGCCCAGGCCAACCGGGCCGAGATGATCCGTGCGATTGCCGCCGCCGCCGCCGGGCTATTTGGTGCGCTAAACGGGAAGTGAGGAAGGCGTAGGGCGTGCGTAGGCGTGCAGGTTTCCGCACGCCTACAACCCCAAACCCACGCCGGCACGCTGCGCCCTTCACCCACAGCTTGCGATGAGGAAGCAATCCATGGCGCGCTTCGAAGTGATTGTCGCAACCCCGAATAGCCCGCCGCCGCCCGGCCCCTGGCAACCGAGTCTGGCAACCCCGGCGTCATTCAGCACCAGGGGCGATCAATTGGCCGGGGCGACGATCTGGCGCGCCGATCTGGATGCTGATGTGGCTGCCGCCCATGCCGAATTAGCGGCAGCCGGTGATGCCTTACGCAACCAGGAATTAGCCCTGGAGCAGGGGCTTGGCCGTATGCAAGCGGTACTAAGCGGCAGTGCCAGTTTCAGTACCGCCGCACGCACCCCCGAGCGCGAACTGCAACTACTGCTTTATCGCTCACCGCAGTCGGCAGGAGCCAGTTTCAGTACCAGCTCTGCGAGCGATAGCGGCGCGGATTGGAAAGCCGCCGGCGAGCGCTTTCAGGCCTTCATAGCCCAGATTCAAGACACGATTGGAAATTACGCCGTCGTTGAAACACGGCAGCAACAGCGCTTGATCGGTCGTAGCAGCGCCGGTTGGAGCGGCGATCTACGCACACTCGTGATCAGCGATCTCACACCCGAGCAACGCGAGTTGCATCTGCGTACACTCGGCCTGGCCTTGCGTTCCCGGGCCGCATTGTTACGCACCTTTGCTATGATCACTCGTGGTGCAGCGATTGTCGCCACCGCGATCAGTTCACCCGCCGGCCCACTGTTGGCGATGCCCGCTGCCTGGAAATTCGTCGATGAGTTGCTGCGCGAGCAGCGCTGAAGGAGTCACCCATTATGCCGACCGAGCTGGAAAACTCCATTCGTCTCGCCGCTGAAAAGGTTGCTCAGTATGTCAACGACGCCTCGGAAATGGAGGTAAAGACGTTCTATGTGCTGGTGGATGGCCGCTTTCTGTTGCGTGCGCGCACGCTGCTGACGCTGGATATGGCGGATATTGTGCGCCGCGCCCAGGTGATTGCCGAGCGCATCAATACGTACCTCGCCAGCCGCGAGCAAGACCTGCTCGAAAAGATCGCGGGCATTGGCGGCGTGCGCGCGGCGTTTTCTTCATCTCTTCGAGCCAAGGGCCGTCGGTAAACCAGCGCGCTTTCATTTCGAGCAGCCGGCCGGTTCCCTCCATCGTGATGTCGAAGGCGGGAGGCTCATCAGCGCCGACGTCTCCATCTTGCCGCGTGCATTCCGGACCTCGACGCGGAGCTCGGACCCGTAGAAGCGGTGGTAGCGCTCGAGCGCCTCGACGACGAGGTAGTTCACCGGCAGCCAGATCGGGCCGCGCCAGTTCGAGTTGCCGCCGAAGAGCCCCGTCACCGATTCG
>JAAUQO010000039.1 GCA_012032775.1 Oscillochloris sp.
GGTCGGACAGGCCCACCCCGCGTCAGCAGCGCCTCCACCCGCGCCCGGCGCTT
The DNA here is from genome assembly GCA_012032775.1 of Oscillochloris sp. Taxonomy (GTDB): domain Bacteria; phylum Chloroflexota; class Chloroflexia; order Chloroflexales; family Chloroflexaceae; genus JAAUQO01. Next base: position 54 of record JAAUQO010000039.1, read on the forward strand.
GCGCGGCGGCAGCTTGCCCGCCAGATCCATCGGCAGGCGCACGTTCTGGGCGAGGGTCAGACCCGGCACCAGATTGAAGAACTGAAAGACGATCCCGATCTCGGTGCGACGCCACACCGCCAGTGCGTCCTCGCTCTTACCGGCGAGCCTTTCGCCCGCGATAGTCACCGTGCCGGAGGAGGGCCGATCCACACCGCTGAGCATGTTCAGCAGGGTGGACTTGCCGCTCCCCGACTGGCCGACGATAGCCACGAACTCGCCCGCCCGCACCTGGAACGAGATCTCCTTAAGCACCTGTACCGTGGTGTCGCCGACGGGGAAGCTTTTGTTCACGCCCTGAAGCTCGATCAGCACATCACTCATATGCGAGGCTCTCCTGGACACTCATTCTGATGGCCTGCTGGGCCGGCGAGAGGCTGGCAATCACCGCGATCACCGCAGCCAGAGCCAGCCAGATCCACACGCCCAGCCACTCGTATTGGAAGACGACGGTGATGCCCAGAGATGCGCCGATCAACGCGGCGGTAGCGAGGCTGGCCGGGTAGCTCAGGGCGAAGGCGATCAACCAGCTTAGCAGGCCCATCACCAGCCCCTCGATCACGAGTTGGGTGCGGATCCCGCCGGGCGTCGAACCGATCGCCCGCAGCACGCCGATCTCGCGCCGCCGCTCCAACACCGCAATCGAGAGGGTTCCATTCAACGAGATCGCGCCCACCCCGGCCACGATCAGGGCCACCAGCAGCAGCAGGCTGATCACCACCGAGGTGTTGGCAAGTTGGGCCGCACTGCGCTGGGTCACCGTCGGCGCGTCCGAAGTCTGGACGGTGATGCCCTGGTTCTCGAAAAAGGCCCGCACCTGGGCGGCCAGAGCCACCGTCCCCGCAGGCGAGCCGTCGGCACTCTGGAGCTGTACCCGGTTGATGGCTTGGCTCCCGAGCAGATCGAACAGGGTCGCGCGGGGGGCGAGAACGCCGCCGGCCATGGTGATGTCGATCACGACACCCACCACCTGCCAGTGCTCCTGGCTGGCCCAGCGCCGCTCGCCGCCGGGGTCGGGGATGCTGACCAGAACCCAATCTCCCGGCCCGACACCTAGCTCGTCGGCCTCGCTCTCATGCACCACAAGGGCGTAGGTGTCTCCGGGCTGGAGCCCCCGGCCCGCAGAAATTGTTGGGCTGTAGCTTTGCGTCGGCAACGGCACACCTGTAAGCAGCACATTTGGATCATCAACCTGCTCAGGTGCATTGGTTCGGCGGATGGTGGCACTTTGGAGCCGCCAGCCTTCCACCCCGCTTACCCCGTCGAGCCGAGCTGCCTGCTCCACGCGCTCCAGCGAGGTCGGTTCGGCCAGATCAAGCTGCACCTGGTAGGGGTAGGCCTGGATCAGCACACCGCCGAGGGTGAAGACCAGCGCGGCGCGGGCGCTCAGCACCGCCATAAACGTCAGCCCGGCGCCGGCCAGAGCGAGTTGGGTGGTGCCGACGCGCCCCAGGTTGCGAAAGGCGTTGCTCAGAGCCAACGAGACCGTGCGAGGCACTCCGCGCAAGCGGGCGAGGAGATCGTCGAGGCGGCTGCCGCCCCTAAGGCCGTACGAACTGATCGCCTCGCGAACCGTTACGCGCGCCCCCCGCAGTACCGGGAACGCCGCCACAAACATTGGGGCAACCAGACAGATCAGTACCTGATAGATGATCGGCGCGGGGAGGACGATCCAATCGGCCGGAGTGAGCCCAAGCATCGCCACCATGCTCTGCCGCAGTGCGTTGCCCGCCAGCAGGCTCAGAGGTACGGAGACGAGCAAGGCGATCAGTCCGTAGGCCAGCACGATCGAGAAGTAAACAATGAGAATCTGCCCGCTGGTGGCGCCGATGGCCTTGAGCTCGCCGATCTGTGCGGTCTGCTGGGCGACGATCGCCATCACCGTGTTGTAGATCAGCAGCAGGCCGAGCACAACGGCGATCACGCCGATCGACTGGAGAATCACGCCGACGCTCTCGATCGGATCCTGGAAGAAGGCCCGGTTCGGGTCGGCGACTTTGGTGTTGTCGATGCTGGCGGGTCCCACATCGAAGCCGTAGCGCTGCAACGTGGTCTGGATCGCCGTAGCCGCAGCCGTGGCCGCCGGGGGGTATAGTCGGGGACGCTGGCGATCACCTGAACGAAGCCGTCCTGGCCGGTGAGGCGGGCGAAGTGTGCCCGCGAGGTGTAGAAGATCGGGTCGCCGCCAAGGGTGGCCGAGAGCTGGCTGAGGTTGTAGAGCGTGCCGCCGATCTCAGCCGTAGTGGTGCGATGGTCAATTTGGAGTCGACCCGGTCGCCGATGCCGACCGGGAAGCCCCGCTCGACGGCAAATTGGCGGCCCTCGGGCCATGTTCCACGTTCCAACTGCACCAGCGCGAGCCGCTGGTCGGCGTAGTCGTCGCGGGCCTGCAGGATGGCCGGGCGCCAGGGCGCGGCAGGGCTTGGCCGCCAGTTGACGCCGGCGACCATGATCCCTTCCACAGCGGCGAGTTGTGGGTCGGCGCGGAGCACGCGCAGCAGGGTGTCGTCGGCGGGCGGCGTGAGCGTGATCGCGATCGCGGGCGGCCGAGTGGGGAGGTAGGAGCGGCGAGTATCCTCGCCAATGCCGCTCCAGGCGGTGAAAATGGCGCCGATCACAAACGCGCCGATGGCGATGGTGAGGATGGCCTGGATGGTGCGCTGCTTGCTCCCCCACAGGTCGAACCAGATCTTGTGGCGCAGCGCCGTCGAGAAAATGCCGAACATCGCTATCCTCCACCCCGGCGTGCATACCGCTTGATGACGTTCAGCGTGCGGCCCTGCTCCAGCAGATGCTGTGGCCGCCGGTCGATCGTCGCGTGATTGCCGGCGCGAGCGAAAATAGGGTTGTTCATGTTACTGACCTTCCGAGAGGGCGGACGCGCCGCTGGTGACGGGCGACGCCGGCCGGGTGTCATGAATAATTCGGCCCTCGCTCAGCTCAATCTGCCGCGGCATCCGAGCCGCCAGATGCTCATCCTGAGTGACCATCAGGATGGTTTTGCCCGCATCGACGAGATGGTTGAACAGATCGAAGACGACCGCGCTGGAGTCGGAGTCGAGGTTGCCGGTAGGCTCATCGCCCAGCACAAGGGGCGGGTCGTTGGCGATGGCGCGGGCGATGGCGGCGCGCTGCTGCTGGCCGCCGCTGACGCGGGACGGAAGCTTGTGGAGGTGGTCGCCAAGACCGACCTGGCTTAGCAGCGTTGCCGCCCGCTCACGGCGCTCGCCGGCGGAGTATCTGCCGGCGAGTTCCATCGGAAGCATCACATTGTTGAGCAGGGTCATGGTCGGCAGCAGGGCGAAGAACTGGAAGACGATGCCGAGCGAGGCGCCGCGCCAACGGGCGCGAGCCGCCTCGCCCATGCGGTGAATCTCCTGGCCATCGACCCGCACCACACCTGCGCTGAGGCGGTCGATGCCGGCGATGAGGTTCAGCAGGGTGGACTTCCCGGCGCCCGAGTGGCCGACAATAGCGACAAACTCGCTGCGGAGCACCGTAAATGAGATGCCGCGCAACGCCGGGATCTGGGTCGGTCCGACCTTGTAGGTGCGCTGAAGCCCTTCAACCTCGACGAGCGGGTGCGGGGAAACGGTATTCGACATTGCGGAATCTATCCTCGTGCTACTGGTGGAGCTTACACAGCGGCCCGATAGCACGATGCCCGCTGCTTTGATGCCTGAGCGCGCTGCCGGGCGGCTCGCCAGTCCGGTATGCGCTCCTGGATCAGACTCAAGCATTCTGCTCACCGCTATAAGCACAGCATACGCGGATGGAACGCCGGCGGGTATCCTCGTTGGAGGGGGTGAGTGATACCCTCATTTGGAGGGGGATCCATAGCCCACCATGCATGGGCGCTTGTGCAAACTTTGCTTCGACGGCGGCAGATCTGCATGGCGCTGGTCATAACAACGGGTGGGATGCCGGCGCTTTTGTCGCCAACATCCCACCCCATCGCCAGGTAAACCATCTCAAACCGATTATGCTGCTGCTATCCCTTTACTCACCCAGAAGCGGCGCCGGCACACCGGCGATGCCTGATGCTTGATGCCTGATGCTTGATGCCCGACCGCGTTGCCGCGCGCCTCGGCTGTGCCACGGCCCGCTCCCGTTGCTTCATCCTACCCAATATCCATTCGCGAACATAATCGTGAAAAGCGCCAGTCCCAGCAGCGAGAGGGACGTGATCAGCCGATCGACCCAGGGGCGTGCGCCCCATTGCGCCAGCACAATAAAGGCCGGGAAGAGCACCCACATATATCGCCGCTGGCTCATCCACAGCCCGGAACTGAGCGGAATTAACACGCCGGGAAGCATAAGCGCCGCCTCAGGCCAGCGTCGTTGAACCAGCAATACAATCGCGATCGTCAGGAACAGGAGCACAAACCCGGCGTCGATCCAGGTATCGAGCGGCAGTCGGCCGGCAGCAACGGCGGCCAGCCAGCCCTCACCCGGCGTCTGGAACAGCGCCGCGATCAAGCCCAGCGGCGAAGTCGGCTCGCGTTCCCAGGCTGCAGCTGCATGCACGAAGGCCAGTGGATCGCCGAAACGCAGGTACAGGTAGCCCATGTATGCGCCACTACCGAGTGGCGCGGCGCATGCGGCAAACACAGCCGGCCAGGGCGCGCGCACGCCATTGGCATTCCGGCGCTGCCGCCACCACTCCAGCACCAGCATCGGCCCGACTATCACCCCCACAAAGCGGCTCAGTGCGGCGGCAAAAGCCAGGATCGCCGCGCTCTCCCACCAGCCGCGCCGGGCCATGTACAACGCGCCCACTGCACAGAAAAGCCAGAGCGACTCGCTGTAGATCGCCGAGCCAAAGAAGGCACTCGGGAAAATCAACAAATACCAGACCGCCCGTTCGGCCACCTGCGGCCCCCACTCGTCGGCGGTGAGCCGGTAGAGCAGCAGGGCCGCGCCCAGCAATGCCAGGTTGCTGATGATCAGGCCGGCGACTGCCGTACTGCCGATCAGACTGCCCAACACACGCATCAGAAGCGGCAATAACGGCCAGAACGCCACCGACGGCAACGGCACCCCGGTATACCGATAGCCCTCGTCGGCGATACTGAGATAGAATCCGGTATCCCAGCGGCTTGCAAACACGTCGAGCAACAGGTTATCGACGCCGAACAAATGGTACGGCGGCGGCGCTATTGCGTCATTCAACAATGGCCCGCCCAGATACGCCGCCAGCACCACCACACCTCGGCTGATCACGAAGGCCGCCACCGTGACCCAGAACCAGCGGGCTGTCAGGAACGGCAGCGGCAATGTTCGTAGCGGAGCCACCGATACGGCGGGGAACCATTTCATACACGCCTCTACAAAGCATGTGGTGTTCCGGGTTGGCAGCGAAGGTGTCAACCCGGAGGCCTATTCGGTTCGTGCGGACGAAGCGTACCCGTGCCGAACAACCTCAGCGAAACAGCATCGGCAGATACACCAACTGGCGGGCGATTTGATCAGGCAGTGCGAACACTGTATCCTCCGCTTCCGCCGCACGCAACGGCGCATCGGCCGTCAAGCGGAATCCGGTCTGGGCTGCGGCTGCATCCAACGGAGCATGATCGTCTTCATCGACCTTCAGTTCAATTCCGTAGAAACCGAGATCGCTCGCGCTGGTGCTGTCGATCCGCAGGAAAAATGAGCCAAGATCATCGCTGCGAACCTCTCCAAGCTCGACACCATTCACCAACAGCAACAAGCTTTCATTGGAAGGGAAATGAATGCCGGTAATGGTGAAACTACTCCCCGGCGCGCCTTCGTCATAATTGATCGCCAACTCGGGGCCGTTCCCATAGGTGCCGGAAAAGAGCTGCCAACGGAATTGTTCCGACGGCAGGGCGATGTATGGCAGCAGCAACATGCCGCCAAGCAGCAACCCGAGCGCGAGTCCGAAGCGTACACGTCCGTTCATTGGTGATGTGGTCATAAAAAATCTCCTGCGTAATCCGCATGCTAAGAACCAGGATCACTTCGATTCTTCACGTGGAACAATCCGATATAGTGGGCCAACCCGGATCACGCGCATCGAATGCAAGATCGTGCTGGTTGGGCTATCGATATAGACCGGGCGTACGGCCGCCTCGCGCGCAATCAAACGCTGCATGTCGGTTTCGCTGATCAGAAAGCGGTTGATCGCCTGCACATCGGGGCGTTGCCCTTCAACCAGTTGCAGATATTCGATCAGCGGTACGGTTTCCCACCAGCCGAAGATCAGCGCATTTGCCTCGACGGTCGCCAGCGCCGATTCGCCGCGCAGCCTGGCGCTGTCGTCGCCGGCCCGACTCACCAGCGGCAGGTTCCAAAGGCATGCCGCCAGCACCACAGCACAGATTGCGCCGTGCAGAAGGCGCGCCCGATCACGGCGCCGGTTCCGTCGCCGGCCCAGGTGAGAATCTGCTGGTAGCCGGCCGCAAGCCAGATCGCCCAGATCACATAGGCCGGCAGAAACATGGTGTTTTTGTCGATCACACGATAGGCAATGTAAAAGCCGGCGTTCAACAAAAACATCGCGCTGAGTGCAAGGGCGAACTGCCAATTCCGCCGAAACAGGCTTGCCAATCCCAACAAACCCGGCGCCAGCCCAAGCACAAAGAAACTCTGGGCCAGTTGCACGCCAAAGTTGCGTGTCTCCGTCACCAGGTCTTGCACCGTATACCCGAGCATCTGACCGGTGAATTGACCACCGCGCATCAACCACCAGAGATTGCGCGGATCGCTGAGATCGATCGCGATAAACTGGCCGGCGCTGTTGTACATGCCCAGGTAGTTAAAGGCCGGCGCGAACGCAGCGCGCAGCGGCAGATACAGGTAGATGCTGAGGCCAAGTATGCCGGCACCGCAGGCGAGCAGGAGATTCCGGGGGTTCAGAAATTGCCGCGGATGGGTCGTGAGCACATAGATTAAACAACCCGGCACCAGCAACGCCGTCGCAAGGTGATGGCCCATGCTCAGGCCACCCAACAACGCCAACCCGGCCAATCGACCGGCGCTGGGATACGCGGCCCAACGCAGCAGCAGCAACAGAATCGCCGCCATCAGCGCCGTATGCAGCGTGTAGACCTCGGCGATCAGTGAGAGCGCCCAGAAGTAGGGTGCGCAGGCAAGTAAGCCAAGGGCGCCCAATGTCGCCACGGGGCCGATCTGAAAGCGGCGTAAGATCCGGTCGGCGAAGAGCATGGTGAGTGCGCCGCTCACTGCCGAGAGCAAATTCATGCGGTAGCCCACATCAGCGATCGGTAATTTCGCCCAGAGATTCCCCAGCAACAAATAGAGCGGATAGCCGGTGGCTCGGGTTAGCCCGCCGGTTGCGGCAGCCGTTGTGAGTTCGGCGCTGTCGAGGTTATAGATCGTCGGCGCCAGCGTTGCAAGATAGAGCGCAAAAGGCAGCAGAAACGCCAGCATACTGCGCCAATCAAGGTGTGCGATTGGCGCGAGACGTAGCCCGGTGGATGAGACAGATGGGGAATGTTCAGCGATCATGAATGCTATTACTACAGTTGTATTTTCGAGCTGTAGACCACGCGTTGGCCCTGGCCGACTGTTGCGATAGTATAGAATGACACAATCGACCACTAAAAGAGAGCCGCCAAACGTCGCAGACCACCCTGAACCTTGGCCGCATAAAAAATCGCCGCGCCCCCGACGAAAGCCGGGGCGGGGCGACGTTATCGCCCCGACGAAAGTCGGGTCGATTGAGTCAATGAGCAGAAAACCCACATCCGTGTCAGTGACAAAATATTCATCCAACCAGCCCTACACCCTGGAAGTTGAAACTCACTATGTTATAATCGTGGCGGATCTGATCTTACGGTGATCACATAATCGCCCTTCTCACTCATACACTCCATCTTCGCCCGATCAATCATTCCAAGCTCGATCCCCGCCGTAAGGTAGCTATTCCTGGGGGAGCAATGGCCGCCTATGCACGTCAGTCGGGCGAGGAGAATGCTCCGCCTATCCAAATCCAGGCCCAACCACGGTTGCGGCGTATCTTTGGATTTCGCCTGACGCCGGCCCGTTGGTTTCTGATTACAAGCCTTTGTATTTTGATTCTGGGCATGACCGTCATCGGATGGTGGATCGCCTGGCAGATCGAGCGTAATGTCGTCGAGCGCAGCGCCTTTGCCACAGCCCTCTACGTCGATAGTTTACTCTTGCCGCCCTTACAGGAATTGGCAACCAGCAAGCACATATCGCCGGCGACAATCAGGCAACTTGAAACCTTGCTGACCGAAACATCACTCGGCATGGAGATCGCCTCATTCAAAGTGTGGGATGCGCAAGGGCGGGTGATGTACAGCACGAACCCCACCTTGATTGATCGAATCTTTCCGATCAGTTCGGGCCTCCAGGCGGCGTTGCGCGGAAACGTACACGCCGAATTGAGTGATCTGGAAGAAGCCGAGCATGTGGTTGAGCGCCAACATGCCGATCGGCTGTTGGAGATCTACAGCCCGGTACGGGCGCACGGCAGCGGTGATGTGCTGGCGGTCGTGGAATATTACCATCGGGTTGATGATCTGGAAGCAACAATCCGCAGTGCGCAGCAGCAAGGCTGGTTAGTGATTATCGCCGTCACGAGCCTTATGTATCTGGCGCTCAGCGGCTTTGTCTATCGTGCCAGCCGCACAATTGTGCGTCAAGACGGCGAACTGCGCAAACAAGTCCGACATCTCACCGACTTGATCGCCCAGAATCGTGATCTTCACGAACGGGTGCAACGGGCAGCCGCCCGCAGCACCGCCCATCATGAGCGGTATCTGCGCCGCATCGGCGCCGATCTACACGATGGCCCGGCCCAGTATCTGGGCGCAGCGCTGTTGCACGTCGATCGGATCAGTATGATCAGTGAAACCAGCGCACCAAGCTCACCGGGGATCTCGACCGCGTACGCGGTTTGCTGGATCATGCCATGCAAGAAGTGCGCGAAATCTCAGCCGGCCTCGGTATCCCACAGATCGAAGCGCTCTCACTCGATGCGATTATCAGCCGAGTAACGCGTACCCACGAACAGGTAACCGGCACAAGCGTCCATGTGACGCGACCGGCGAACTTGCCGGATGTCTGCCTTTCGACCAAAATCACTGTTTATCGGCTGGCTCAGGAAGCATTAAACAACGCTTTTCAGCATGCCGGCGGGCTTGGCCAGCATATTACGATCATGGGTGATCAGCAACGCCTGATTATTCGCATCGCCGATCAAGGTCCGGGCTTCAGGCCGCCCGAACAAAAGGATTGGACGCGCCAGTTAGGCTTGTCCGGCATGCGTGAGCGCGTCGAAAGCCTGGGTGGCGAATTCACTATCGACAGCCGACCGAGTCGCGGTACGGTGATCATTGCCTCTTTACCGTGTCATACCTCGCAAGATGTGCTATGAGCGACCCAATCCGTGTGGTCTTGATCGACGATCATCCCCTGTTTCGTGAGGGTGTGGCGGCAGTGCTTGCGCACGATCCGCAGATTCAGGTTGTTGGTGAGGGTGACGTAGCCTCGGAAGCCGTCGAGTTGGCACAGCAACTGCATCCCGACATTATGCTGCTCGATCTTGAGTTGCCGGGTGGCGGGTTATCGGTGATTCAGGCAATCCTGGCGGCTTCACCGCAGACACGCATCGTGATCTTGACTGCCTCTGAACAGTCGGAACAGGCGCTGGAAGCCTTTAGCGCCGGGATTAGCGGCTATATCCTCAAGGGTCTACCGGCACGCGATCTGATCAAGATTATGCACAACATCCACGCCGGCCAGGGCTATGTACCACCCAGCCTTGGCGCCGTGCTCCTACGCGGCTTGAACACGTCACCAGCACAGCAACCGGAACCACCTTCGCCAATTGAAGCGCTCACCGTGCGCGAACAACAAATTTTGCAATTGATCGGCGCTGGACGGAGCAACAAAGAGATCGGCGCTGCTTTGGGGCTCACCGAGAAAACGATCAAATACTATGTCAGCAATATTCTCCTCAAGCTCCAGGTGCGCAATCGGGTTGAAGCTGCATTGCTTGCGCAGAAGTTCTATGTATAGGGCCGGCAATCACGACACGAGTTTAGTATGCCGAAGCCACACTTGTTTGCATCAGGGCAGGGAGGAGGATGCGAAATGTGCTGCCGACGCCGAGCGCACTTTGCACCGTGATCCGCCCGCCATTTTGCGTCACGATGCCGTAGCAGGTCGCCAGACCCAGGCCGGTGCCTCGTTCCGGCCCCTTGGTGGTGAAGAACGGCTCGAAGATGCGCTGTTGCACTTCTTCGCTCATCCCCATTCCGCTATCCTGCACCATAAGACAGACATACGTACCTGGCGCCAGTGATTGGCTGTCGGAAACCAGCGGCATATCGATCTCCAGGTTGCTGAGCGCAATGGTGAGGGTGCCGCCATCGGGCATGGCATCGCGGGCATTCGCGGCCATGTTCAGCAACACCTGCTCAACCTGGCCCGGATCGACAAGCACCAGCGGCGTATCAAACTCAATCTCCAGGATCACCACGATCTGCTTGCCGACTATGCGCTCGATCAGGCCGGAGATCGAACGCACCACTTCGCCCAATTCCACTTGCTGCGGGCTGCTCGGTTGGCGGCGGGCGAATGTGAGGAGTTGCCGGTTCAGTTCGGCAGCGCGTTGGGCCGCTGCGCGAATCTCGATCAGATCGGCATAAGCCGAATGCTGCGTATCCAACGATTCCGCCGCGAATTCGGCGCTGGTACTGATGATTGTCACCAGATTATTGAAATCGTGGGCAATACTGCCGGCAAGCATGCCGAGCGATTCCATCTTCTGCACATGCTGCAACTGAAACTCCAGCAAGCGTTGTTCGGTAATATCGCGGGCAACCACCACAATAAACTGCTCGTCCTCGTCGTAGATCGAGGTGATCCGCGTATTCAACCAGCGGATCGTCCCGTTACTCGTAATCACCCGAAAGGTGCGCTGGATCTCGTCGCCGGCGACAACGCCAAAAAAATCGCCGCGCGCGCCTTCGCGCTCATCGGGATGTACCAGATCGGAGGCATCGATCCCGATAATCGTCACCGGCGCATAGCCAAGTGCCTGGGCATACGAAGGGCTGGCGTAGAGGAATGCGCCGTGGCGATCAAGTAGTGCGATCAGGTCGCGCGCATTACCGGCGATCAGCCGGTAGTAGCGCTCGCTCTCGCGCAATGCCACCTCGATCCGGTGCGTCTGATCGGCGCCTTCTTCAGCCACTTGCAGCGCCCGCAAAATCGTTACCGCATTCAGCACCGCAATCAGCGCAATCGTTAGATTGGTTGCCAGAGTCAGTAGCAGCAAGGCGCCGGGACCTACATCAAGAAATGTTGCTTCCGGTAAAAGCAGCCACATTGTAACAACCGTGCCGATCGTGATCACGCCTACGGTCAGACTGTGGCGCGGGCGTAACATCACGCCGCCAAAAGCCGACACCAGCACATACATGAACGGCGTCAGGCCGAAACGGCCGCGATTCAGCATTTCGAGCGTAATGACGAAGTAGGTAATGCCGACAAGGAGCCAGGCGTTGCGATCGGGTTTTTGCGCATCGGTCGTGAAATAAATCAGCACAAAGGCAAGCACACCGCCAAAGGTCAATGTGATCGTCAGGGGATTATTGTCGATGACAAGCGCATAGAGCACCAGCAATCCCGCGATCAGGCTTTGTGCAAGTGCGATGAAACGGACATTACGTGCGCGCCGGGCGGCGTCGGCTTGCGGTATAGCATCGGTCATGAACGAGTCAAGCAGCCGCTGCATAGATCGACCTTAGATGGATTGGTACTAATGAGATTCAGTATACACATGAGTTATTGCCATTGCCAATCCTGAGTTGACGGCCCGGCTGCGGCGTGCTATGCTCTCGTTCAGCACGGATGCCGGGTGTTGAACCGGAAGAGTATGTCACAGGCGGCCCACAGCGAGTCGGGGGATGGTGGAAGCCCGATGGTACATGTGGCGGAAGGGCGTCGGGGAGCCGGGCAACCGTACGATGAGGTGAGTGGCCTGGGCCGCTAACTGGGGTGGAACCGCGCGTCAGCCGATGCGTCCCCAGGCGATCATTCGTCGCCTGGGTTTTTTTATTGCTCAGGCTGGTTCAAAGGAGTGTGGATCATGCCGGCTATTGCGATGGATCAGATCGTTGCTCTTTCTAAGCGTCGCGGCTTTATCTTCCCCGGTAGCGAGATTTACGGCGGATTGCAAGGCGCCTATGATTTCGGCCCGCTTGGCGTTGAGCTCAAGAATAATATCACAAATGAGTGGTGGCGGGCGAATGTCTATGAGCGCGATGATATGGAGGGCCTCGATGCGGCGATTCTGATGAATCGGCTGGTCTGGAAGTATTCCGGCCACGAGGAGACCTTTAATGATCCGCTGGTGGATTGTCGCAATTGCAAGAGCCGCTGGCGCGCCGATCATATTCAGGGCGTCTGTCCGAATTGCGGCTCGCGCGATCTGACTGAGCCGCGGGCTTTCAATATGATGTTTAAGACGCAGGTCGGCCCGATTGCCGACGCCGAGTCGTTCGCCTATCTGCGCCCCGAGACGGCCCAGGGCATTTTTGCCAACTTCGCGAATGTGCTGGCTACCACTGCGCGCAAGTTGCCCTTCGGGATCGCCCAGATCGGCAAGGCCTTCCGCAACGAGATCAACCCGCGCAATTTCCTTTTCCGCGTGCGCGAATTCGATCAGATGGAGATCGAGTTTTTTGTGATGCCCGGCAGCGATGAGGAGTGGCACCAGCGCTGGTTGGAGGATCGCCTGAGTTGGTGGGAGCGGATCGGCGTGCCGCGTGAGCGGATCACGATCTACGATGTGCCGGCCGATGAACTGGCCCATTACTCGAAACGCACCTACGATCTGATGTACGACTATCCCAGCATTGGTGTGCAGGAGGTCGAGGGAATCGCCAACCGTACCGACTACGACCTCGGCTCGCACAGTAAGGATCAGGCCAACTTGAACCTGACGGCGCGGGTGAATGAGAATAACGACAGCACCACCCGCCTGAACTACTTCGATCAGGCTACGAATCGCCATGTGGTGCCGTATGTGATCGAGCCGTCGGCCGGTGTCGGCCGCTGTATGCTGGCCGTCCTGTGCGAAGCCTACGACGAGCAGATGGTGAAAGCACCGGCGCCGGAGAAGCTGCAAGCCGCCGCCGATGCGCTTGGCGCGTTTGTCAAGTCGGTTGGGCGGAATGAGAAGATCGCCGCCGAGAATCGCGCTGTGTTGCTGGAACGGGCCGAGGCGATCGCCGGCACACTGGCCGAGCGACTGCCGGAAGTCGAGGCGCTGCTGGCTATGCCCGGCGCCGACGCGATCGAGGTGGGCAAGAAGCTGCGCGGCCAGGTTCAACCAATCCTCGATGAAAGCTTCCGTACGGTGTTACATCTGCGCCCGCGCATCGCTCCGGTGAAAGTGGCGGTCTTCCCGCTCAAACGCAACCACGAGCAGATCGTCGCCACCGCAAAGCAGATCCGGCGCCAACTTCAGTCCGATGGCGATATGCGCACGGTGTACGACGACACCGGCGCGATCGGCAAGCTCTACCGGCGCCAGGACGAGATCGGCACGCCGTTCTGTGTGACGGTTGATTTCGATACGATCGGCGAAGGCAAGGACCATTCGCTCGCCGGCACCGTAACTGTGCGCGACCGTGATACCATGGCCCAGGAACGGGTACCGATCGCTGAGTTGCAGCAGTATGTGCAGGAGCGGCTTAAATAATCGTGGTTGTGGGTTTGGCAACTTCGCCGCCAAACCCACAACCACATCCTTTGAAAGCTGTGGAGGTGAAATATGAGTGGAACCTTCACCATTCCAACGCGGATCTACCTGAACGACGAGCAACGTGATCGCCTGAATCGCTTGTTGCGTCACGAGGGGCGCGAGCTCAACGAGTTGTTGAGTGACCTGGTGCTGGCGTATCTGAGTGCGCAGCCGGAGCCGCCGGCGCCGCTGAACGATCACGTCGCCGAGGTGCAGGCGTTGTTGCAGCAACGCCGAAGTGAGTTGCGACGGTTGCGCCGGCACCTCAACGATCCGCATAACCCGCCGCCGCAATTCTTGATCGCGCTGGTGGCCGACCTGGAGGCCGAGGTGCGCCGACTGGAGCAGACGGGTGGCTAAGCTGCGCCTGGATCAGTTGCTGGTGGCGCGTGGGCTGGCCGAAACTCGCACCAGGGCTCAGGCCCTGCTGCTGGCCGGCAGTGTGCGGGTGAACGGCCAACCTGCCGGCAAGCCGGGAACAATGGTTGATGAACAGGTCGAGCTTGAGGTGACGGCGGCGCTGCCCTATGTCAGCCGGGGCGGGCTGAAGTTGGCCCATGCTCTCGACGCCTTCGCACTCGACCCGAACGGATTGACGGCCCTTGATGCCGGCGCCTCGACCGGCGGATTCAGCGATGTGTTGCTGCAACGGGGCGCTGCCCGCGTCTTCGCCGTGGATGTCGGCTATGGCGTGCTTGATTATCGGCTGCGGGCCGATCCGCGCGTGGTGGTGCTGGAGCGCACCAATATTCGCCACCTGACGCAACTCCCCGCCGACAGCCCTGATGCACCGCCGCCACGGGCCGACTGCGCCGTGATCGATGTCTCGTTTATCTCGCTCAAGCTGGTGTTGCCGGCGATCCACGCGCTGATCACCCCGAGCGCCTGGGTGGTGGCGCTGATCAAACCGCAGTTCGAGGCCGGTGTGGAGCAGGTGGGCAAAGGCGGGGTTGTGCGTGATCCGGCGGTTCACCGGGCGGTGCTGCGCGATCTGCTGGCCTTTGCGCTCGATCGTGGCTGGCCGCCGCGTGGACTGGTACGATCGCCGATCACCGGCCCGGCCGGGAATGTCGAATTCCTTGCCTGGCTGCAAGCCGAAGGCGCACCATGCGATTCCGACGCGGCGATTCGGTCCGTCACATAACCGCCGTTCGTTCCGCCGCCAGGGTATCGAGCCATGCTTGTTCGACGCTACGTGGTTGCCAGCTAAGTTCGCGCATGGCCCGTTCGCCGCTGAAACGCATCTGCATGGCGGTGGTCCTGACGGCCTCACGCGAGATAAAGGCCGGCAAGCCGATCAGTCGCAGCAGCGGCTCGATCATGCCGGCACTTGTTTCGGCAAGCGCTTGCGGCAGGTAGGCGCGCACCCGTTGCCCGCCCGGCGTTGTCGCGAACAACTCCATTACCGCGCGCATTGTCATTGTGCCGGCCGACAGAATATAGGCCGCGTCGGGTTGGCCGTGTTCGGCGCACAGTGCGATCCCCTCGGCAACATCATCGACGTAGACGAAACTCTGGTTGCCGTTGGGGGTCCAGAAAAACGGCGGGTACAGGCCGCGCACCCACATCCGAACGGCATAAGCCCAGGATGAGTGGTCGCCGGGGCCGATCACGGCGGCCGGGCAGGCGATCGTCAGGGGCAGGCCGCAGCGCTGATAGTACTCGGCGATTGCGTGGGCCTCGGCCTTACTCAGTTCGTAAAACGAGGTCGGCCCATGGCGGCGCCGATAGCCTTCGTCGGCCAACACAGCGCCGGTGTCGCCAAAGGCGATGATCGAGGAGACATGCACCGTCTTCGGGATGCCGAGTTCAAGCGCCAGGCGCAAGGTATTGGCGGTGCCGTCAACATTGATCATCTGCATAAGCCGGGCGGCCTCGGCAGTAATGCCGATCTCGTACCAACCGGCGTTGTGAACGACACAATCGGCGCCCTGCATCGGCGCGCGCATGCTTGCCGCGTCGGTCACATCACCCTGCGCCAGGGTCGCACCATCGGCGACTAATCCCTGCGCTTCGGCGCTATCGGGCCGGCGTACAAGTGCGGTTACCTGCCAACCGCGATGCAGCAAGGCGCGCGCAAGCGGCCGGCCAATAAATCCCGTCCCACCGGTAAGAAAGACCCGCATCGACGCCTCCTATCCAATTGCGATCCCGAACAGCACCACGATCGCCATGCGCACCAGGCGCCCCAGAAACGTCGCCAGCATAAAGATCCAGAGCCTGATCCCGAGTGCGCCGGCAAGCAAGCCGGCCACATCGAACAGCGGCGTCGGCGGCGCCGAAAGCATGAAAAGTGCGAACGGCGCTCGCCAGGGATGGCTCAGTTGGCGATGCACCCACGTATAAAAGCGCGTACGGGCGAACACACCTCGCCCCGAGCGTCCGACATAATAGGCCGTTAACTCGCCGATCACCGAGCCGGCAGCGGCGGCAAGCCCGACACCGAACGGATTGAACGACTGACTCAGGCGGAGCAACAGCGGATAGTACGGCACCGGCACGAGCACCGTGGCATTAGCCAGTGCAGCCGAGCCGAATGCGCCCAGATAGCCGAAACTGCCGAGTTGTTCCAATACCTGCGGCGGGATCAACACATACACCGCAATATTGACCAACGTGAGCAATATCCCGATCACAATCAGTCGCCACCATCGTTGCGGCGGCGGCGATGTGAATTGTCGCTCTTGAGTCATATGTCCCTACGTTGGAATAAAGTAACGCCCAAACCGAGTCGCCAGACGCAAGTTGCCGCGAAGCTTGATCTGGCGCAACAACAGATAGCGCAACGGGCGTACGTGCAGCGTAATCGCACGGCAGAGCAGATCGACCGACGCGAATTCGAGCGTCAGATCGGCGGTGCGTACACGCCCGATCCGCCCGTAGCCGCCGCTGGGTGCGACTCGCACATACCAACTGCCGCCGCCGGAACCACTGGCGCTGAAGGCAATTGTGGCATGTAAACTCCCGCCGCGCTCCGGCCAATAGGCCAGGCCCATCAAATGGAAGAAGCGGGTCAGTTGACGCCGCATCATCCCGGCGCGATACCAGATCCAGATCGGCTGGCTGCGGGCGCCCTGGGCCAACTGTGCGCCATGAACAATCCCGATGTGGGTCAACGCCCCGCCGAGCAATTCGCCGATTGTGGCATCACCGCCGTACATCGGCGTAGGTACGGAGCGCGTCAATGGATCCGGCGTCAGGCTTCCGGCAATCCGGGCCAACAGCGAAAGCTGTTCCAGGATCGCCGCACACAACGCCTGCGGCTCTTGCTCGGCCCGAGCCGCGATCTGGGCCCGATTCCAGTTTGCCAGATCGCGACGTTGGCTCAGGCCGGGGATCTCCGGCGAACGACCGGCTAACCCTGCTTCAACCGCGTAGAGGTAGCCGCCGGTTACCGCCTCGATATGCGCCACCGTTTCGTGCAAGGTCCAACCACCGGGCCGGCGTTCGGTTCGGCGCAACCAGGCATCGGGTTTGATGCGCTCGAAGAAACCTTGCAAAATCTCGCGCAGTTCCAAGGCATCGGTAGCCAGAATAGAAGGCGAAAACGCGCCGATCCGATCCTCAAGCACCTGTTCCGGGCCAAAGGCTTCCGACGCAACATCCGTCTCGATCAACTCGATCGGTTCAGGCGGGATCGCAGGCGGCTGTTTTGCGGCACCCATGTTATTGCTCCACCATCGCATCTTCGTCGATCCGGCGCACGCCGTCTACCGCCAGGATCAGGTCGGGGCCATACGCCCGTGAAGGTGTCTGGAAGCCCGGATATACATCACCGGCCAGCACCTGTTCGGCGATCAGAACTGCGGATCTGGCCGTGAGTGCGTAGCCTTCGGGCGTGATCAAGCGGCTCACCACCCGTTGACCGGCGGCATTGCGCACTTCGCCCCAGAGCAAGCCCTTGCCGCGCTCGCGTTCTTCGGCGTTGGGGCCGGGCGGGCTGCGGCGGATCATGCCGCGCAGCACCGACTGCACCGGTTTGGCGCCGAGAATCAGCGGCCCAAGCAGACTGCCGACGCGCATCATCTCGCGGGCCGCAGCCGGCAAGTAGGTGTAGACAACAATATTCGGGATGCCGGTGCTGTGATACGCCGTTGAGACATCACCCCACGGGATCGCCGTCACCGTCACCGGCCCGCGCCCGAAATCTACCCGCCTGGTCAGTCGGCCGGGCGAGGTTCTAACGATCCTGCCGTTGCGACGGATCGCACCGGAGCCGCCCATATTCTCAATCGCGGTGGTGGCGGTGCCGCGTGAAACCCGCCCTAAAGCTCGGAAGGCCAACTCCAGATGGGTCGCGTCGGGCAGGCGACGCTTGAGGTGCGCAGCAAGACAGTCGGTCGGCACAACATCAAAACCAACGCCGGGTAACAGCATCACCCCGGCGGCGCGAGCGGCGGCATCGCGGCGGGCCAGGGCTTCAAAAACGGCGATCTCGCCCGTAATATCCAGATAATGCGTGCCGGTGCGCAAACAAGCCTCCGACATCGGGCGACTGGTACGGCTGAACGGCCCGGCACAGTGGAGCACCGCCCGAAAATCGGCTAAAGCGGCACGCAGTGTTGCCGGGTCATCCAGGCTCAACGTCAGGGCCGGCAGATCGAGTTCTTGCGCCAGCGCAGCAACCTGGGCGGCATTGCGGCCGGCCAGGGTCGGACGTAAGCCGCGTTCGACGGCGCGGCGCGCAATCAGCGCACCGGTGTAGCCGTTTGCGCCATAAATCATCAAACTGGTCAAGTCGGCTCCAGACAGCAGGCGACACCCCGCCGGGTCGCCTCTCCTTTGAGTATAGCACTTCGGCAATTGCCGATGGCGAATATGCCGACGACGGCGACATATTCGCCTCCAATCCTAGCAAAGGTTGCGCAGCATAGCTTTCTGGACTTTGCCCATTGCATTGCGCGGCAGTTCATCCACGAACAGCACGCGCCGCGGCGCTTTGTAGGGCGCCAGGTGAACCCGACAGTGGGCGATAATCGTCGCCTCATCGATTGTGGCGCCGGGTTGCCGTACCACCACTGCCGTTACCTGCTCGCCCCACTCATTATCGGGGCAGCCGATCACCGCACTTGCCGCCAGTTCCGGCAACTCGGCCAGCACCAACTCAACCTCGGGCGGGTAGACATTCAGGCCGCCGGTGATGATCAGATCTTTGGCCCGGCCCTTGAGCGTGTAATAGCCGTCCGGCTCGCGCAAGGCCAGATCGCCGGTATGCAGCCAGCCATCAGCAGTGAAGGCGGCCGCGTCTGCTCGGGATTGCGCCAGTAGCCCTTGAACACATGCGGCCCGCAGATCTGCAATTCGCCGATACTGTTGTCGCCCAGAATTGCGCCGCTCGCCGGATCGACGATCCGCGCCTCGACGCCGGGCAAAGGCAGGCCGACCGAACCGACCCGTCGCTCGCCGGCGAGCGGATTGGAGAGATTCATGCCGGTCTCGGTCATGCCGTAGCGTTCCAGCAAGGTATGGCCGTAGCGCTGCTGAAAGGCGGAAAAAAGATCATCGGGCAGGCGGTCGGAACCGGAGGTGAGCAAGCGCATATGGCTCAGATCGTAACGATATTCCGGCGCCAGTTCGACCAGCCGGCGATGGATGGTCGGCACGGCCATAAATACCGTGCAACGCCGCTCGACCATTGTCTGCAAGGCGAGTTCGGGTGTGAAGCGCAACAGCATGATTGTGTGGGCGCCGGCGTGGAGTGCGCCGTGCAGCGCGACAATCAGGCCGTGAACATGAAAGATCGGCAGCACATGCAGCAGCACATCGTCGCTGCGCCAGCCCCAGGCGCTCTGGAGGGCATCAAGATTGGCGCTCAGGTTTGCGTGGCTGATCTCGGCGCCTTTGGGCCGGCCGGTGGTGCCGCTGGTGTAGATCATAAGCGCGGTGCGGTCGGGATCAGCGGGCAAGGGCGGCAGATCCGTCGGCGGCGGGCCGAAGATCGCGGCCGGATCGGCAGCAGCGGCGATCACCGTAACCTGCTCCAGATCGGGCAATTGCGCGCGCCACTCCACATCTGGGGCGGCGGATGCATCGACTGCCAGCAGACGCGCGGCCGAATCGCGCAGAAAATAGGCCAACTCATCGGGCGGATAGGTTGGATTAAGCGGCAGACTGATCGCACCAAGGCGCAATGTCGCCAGATGCAGCGCGATAAACGGCACGCCCCTGGGCAGTTGCAGTGCGACACGATCGCCGGGCGCGATCCCGTGGCGCTGCAAAAACCCGATCGCCCGCGCCGTTACCGCCTCAAGCTCGTCATAGCTCAGGTCGGTTGAGGTCGCATCGCTAAGCAGCGTGATCGCCGGCCGATCCGGGGTGGCCCGGCACTGTTCGAACAGTCGATTGAGGAACAGCATTGTTTGGTATCCTTGTACCCTGGCTGTCGATTCAGCGGAAAAAGGCGGATCCTATGGCCGAAGCCGTGGTGATCGGCAATGCCGGCATCGACACAACTGTCTATTTGTACGGCGCGGATATTGATTGCTCGGTTGAAGCTCATTTTAGCCCTAATCTGGATTACGTGGGGCATGCGGGCGGATACAGTGCGGGCGGCTATGCCGCGTTAGGGCGCTCGACCGCGTTGATCGGCCATGTCGGCGACGATATGGGTGGCCGGTTGATCAGCGAAACCATTGCTCGCGACGGGATCAACCGCGCTGCGATCTGGAACGAGGAATGATGATTTTTGCGTAGCACGAAAAAATATGTACGGTTACGAAATCTTCCTTCTTTCCTGGCATACTCCGGCGTATGATAGAGTGACCGGCGGCGCAAGGGCATTGTCCGGTACTCGGTGTTCCGTGTCTTGTATCCTTGCCTCAGGAGGGAGGGTATGTCGATGCGTTCGGCATTGCACGGTGGCGTCATCGCGATTCGCTACGCCTTCGGATTGGTGTTTCTCTATGGCGCCTATCACAAACTAACCCGCCAATGGCTTTCGAGTCCGGTGCTGCGCGAGCATTTTATGCAACGATTAGCCGAGATCGATCCGGAATCGTTCAGTGCGGCATATTTACGAAACTTCGCGATCCCCCGCTACCGTCAGGTGGCATGGGTGCTGACGCTGGGGCAGGTATGTGTAGCGATCGGAATGTTGTTCGGCGTCGCCGTGCGCCCGAACGCGCTCCTGGCGCTTTTCCTGCTCAGCAATATCACGGCGGGATCGTATTATAACGCCACAATGCCGCCGTTCTTTGTGGCGGCGTTGATTCTGCTCAGCACGCCGTCAGGCTCGTGGTTCGGGCTAGATTCGGTTCTGCGCGAGCAGTTCCCCGAGTCGCCCTTATTTCGTTAAGATTGATAGCGTTGGGCCGACAAAGCCGGCCCAGCCTTATCAACAATTACTGATGTAGGCCCGGCCCTCACGCAATCCCCACGCCGCCTTCACATGCTCTTCACAGGTCGCTTCTAGAGTGATCTCGTCGGCAATTGCGCCGATCGATCTCGCAGCAAAGGAGGATCTGTGCTTACCTCGCATTCTGGTCGCATGTTGCTTATGAACCCCGGACTGAAGCTGCTCGTTGTTGTGTTTGTTCTGACCGCACTATTTGCCGCGCTGCCGGATGCGCAGGCGGCCGCGCAACTCGGCACGCTCGGCGGAACCGTCACCAACGACGGTGTTGCTGTGAGTGACGCCGAAGTAGTTGCGTCGGCCGGCTCTCTGGTGCGCCGGGCCGCCACCGATGCCGAGGGGCGCTTCCGGATCGCGAATCTGCCGCCCGCCACCTATACCGTCAGTGTTCGCCCGGCCGGCGTCTCAAGCAGTTCGCCCAACTGGGTCTTTGTCGATCCGCCGGCACTGGTGCGTATGCCGCCCGACGCCGATCTGAACCTGAAGGTGGCGCCGGCAACCGTGACGGTGGTCGGCAGTCTGATCGCCCCGGCAGGTGCGGAGTTTGTTGCGCCGAACCGGGCCTGGCTGCGCGCCGAAGATCAGGAGGGTCGCGGCAATAGTGTTGAAGTTGCCGCCGACGGCAGTTTTAGCCTCCAGACCATTCCCGGCCCGGTGCTTATCCGGGTTACGCTGGAAAATCCGGCCTGGGACGAAGACGCCGCGATCAGCGGCCTGGTCTATCGGGCCGAGGCCGGCGACACGGTGCATGTTGACGGGAACCCACAGAGCGAGGCGATCGACCCGATCGCGATTGTCGAGCGCAGCGCCACAATCAGCGGCACGGTGAATCTGCTCGCAGGTGGAACGGCGCCGCTGGGTGTGCCGGTGCGGGCCTGGCGCCTGGACGGCGCCGAGTTCACTCAGACGGTCACGAATGCCGAGGGCGGCTACCAACTGAACCTTATCCCCGGCGTCTGGATGCTGCGTGCGGTGCCGCTCGCACAAGGGAACTACGTGCCTGCGCAGTCGCCGCAACGGGTGCTGGTTGACGAAGGCCAGACCGCAAGCGCCGATCTGCTGATCGCCACAGCTGATATGACGATCGCCGGCCTCGTCGTGAATGCCGACGGCGGCGCAGCGGTGCCTGATCTGGAAGCACGCGTCTTCGCGATCTATCGTAATGCCGACGGCATACCCACTGCCGGCCCGGCCGCCACGGTTCAGGCCGACGGCACATTCACGCTTAAGCTGGCCTCATCTCTGGCGCTGACCTACACCGCCGACCTGGCGCTCAATCCCGACAGTGGTTACAGCGTGGCCGATCGCCCGAAGCCGTTCAATCTCACTACTCCGCCCGATCAGTTGACGATCCCGGTGCTGACCCACGACGATCGGATCAGCGGCAGCTTGCGCGACACCGAGGGCGAGGCATTGCTGGGTGTTCCCGGCGCGATCTACGCCGCCGGCGAGAATGGCGGTTGGAGCCGCACGCGCATCAACCCCGCCGACGGCAGTTACAGTTTGCCGGTGGTCGGTCGCAACACCGACGGCGAAGGCGGCACAACCTGGTATCTGCGCGCCGCGGTCGATCCGAGCAGCGGCTACCTGTTGCAGCGACCACGCTCGCAGCGCGTGTTTGTGCCCTACGCCGCTGACAGCGCAGTTACGATCGATGGCGTGGATTTCCAGGCGGTTGCGATTGCAGAACTCGGACAGGTGCGCGGGCGCGTCCTTGATAGCGCCGGACGGCCGGTGGCGGGCGTGCGAGTTGCGGCGCGCGAATTCGGTGTCTCCGATCGCAGCGAAGGCCGCTGGGACTACACCAATCGGCGCGGCGAGTTTACTTTGCGCTTGCCGGCCGGAACCTATCGCCTGAGCGCAAACGCCGGTTTTGGCCGACCACTTGCGCCGCGCCAGATCGACCCGGCGCCGCAGACGGTGAATGTCGCAGCCGGACAAAACAGCCGGGTTGAGTTGCAGATGCGCAGCAGCGACGCAACCCTGACCGGTCGGGTGGAATACGCCAATGGGCCACAGGCGGCCCTGGTGCGTGCGCGGGCGAACGACGGCGCCCTGGTGCATGTGCAGTCCGGCGCCGATGGCCTGTACCGCTTGCCGCTGCTGAGCGGCCGGCAATGGCAGATCGAGGCGGTGAGCAGCGCCGACGACATCTTCCTACGCAGTGCGCCGGCTACCCTGACACCGGCGGCAGGTGCGCAGACCGGGCCGACACTGGAGTTGCTGGCCGGCGATCCGCTGCCGGAAAGCCAACTCTTCGCCTTCGATGCGGCAGAAGCGCAGCGCTTTGTGATGGGAGATAATTCGGAAGTGCAAGTGCCGGCGGGCGCCTTCGCCACCGAAGGCACCGTGGTGCTAACCGTGCGCCCGCTACCGGAATTGTATACCGGCGAGGGCGTCCAGCCGGTGAGTTTCGGCTACCGCCTCCATGCCTACAGCGCCGACAACAATGCCGAGCACCGGCAGATCAGCCGCTTCTTACGCCCGGTGACGATCAGCATCCCATTTAGCGCCACGCAACTCTATGCGCTGGGAATTACGCCCGCGCAGCTAGTCCCGGCCTACTGGGATGAGGCCAGCGCAAGTTGGAAACCGGTTGAGCAAGTGACGGTGCTGGTAGATGATGCAGGCAACGGCACGGTGCAGATCAGCACCGATCACTTCACCGACTACGCATTGCTGGCGGCAAGCGATACGCGGATCCACTTGCCGTTTCTGACCCAGTAGCGCAATCCAACCGCTCAGCTCGTGACGTTGCGGCGGGCAGCCGGCGTAACGTCACGAAAACAGAGCGTGCTTCAGCCTGCCGGAGGCAGATCAACCTGACTTAGGGACGCGGTAATATGCACTGCGTCCCTGGCTCAATTTTAAAGCAACTGCTCGGCGAGAAGGGCGGCGCTGATAAGGATGCCCATAATCGCAAGGCGCGGTAATTCCGGCGACGACGAGATCGCCGTCAACAACGCCAGAATCACAATCGTCATCGCTGCATAGAACTTATCGTTTGGTACGAACATGGTACTTCCCTGAACTGGTTGCTGAACCTACTATCAGTAGTATAGCCAAGCTATGCACCGCTCTATTACGAACGTATTCGCGAGCATACCTCATTCTACATGCACATCAATCTGGTGTACACTACACGCGACATGGATGAGTCAGCGACGATCATGAGCGGAGATGCACAATGAACAAACTTGCGGAAGCCGAGATCACGGCGCAGTTAGAGCAGTTGAGCGGCTGGATTCGTCGCGGCGATGAGATTGTACGCAGCTATAAATTAGCGTCATTTCCGGCGGCGATCGCATTTGTGACGCAGGTTGGATTTCTGGCGGAAGCGGCAGCCCATCACCCCGATATCGATATTCGCTACAATCAGGTAACCCTTGCCCTCACCACCCACGATGCCGGCGGCCTGACGGAGAAGGATTTTGCGCTCGCCGCAGCAGCCGACGAGTTGTTCTAAATCCGGCGTGGAGGAATGATGCTGATTCAAACCCCGGCCGGGAGATGTTTGTCAGCCGGCGCGGCAATACCGGCCCGGCGCTGCTTTGCCTGCATGGCGCCGGCGGTAATCATCGCCATTGGGGCCGGTTGCTGGCCGATCTGGCGCCGCAGATGCGTGGCTTCGCCCTTGATCTGCCCGGCCACGGTCGCTCGGCACCGCTGGGCCGAACCACGATCGCCGAGTACGCCCACGCCACCCTGGCCGCCCTCGACAGCCTTGAACTTGAGCAGGCGATCCTGTGTGGGCATTCGATGGGCGGCGCAATTGCGCTGATGCTGGCGCTGCATGCGCCGCATCGCGTGGCCGGGCTGATTCTGATCGGCAGCGCCGCGCGGTTGCGTGTGGCGCCGCCGATCATCGCCGGTTTCGAGCACGATCCCAGGGCGGCGGTCGATCAACTGGTCGAACTGATCTTCGCCGCCAATGCCCCTGCCGAGCTACGCGCCGCCGCCCGCGCCGAGTATCTGCAATGCCCACCGGCCATCTTCCGCGACGATTTTCGGGCCTGCGACGGCTTTGATCTGCGTGAGCATCTGGCGCAGATTCAGGCGCCGGCACTGGTGATCGCCGGGGATGCAGATCGGCTGGTGCCACGTAAGCTCAGCGATGAGGTAGTGGCCGGGATCGCCGGCGCGCGCCAGGTTATCCTGGCCCATGTCGGCCATACGCCGATGCTCGAAGCCCCGGACGCAGTTGCGGCGGCGATCACCGATGGATTCTGATCCCAATGCCGACGTGGTGACGGAGTACAACGAGCACCCTTCACCGACTCGCAGCGCGATCTTCAACCCGGGCGCTACGAGTCGAATCAATGTTGCGCACTTCATGGCGCGTCTGCTTACCGAAGAAGCCACATGGAATATGTGGCGTGGGCAAATGCCCGTGATCTACAACGCCGCCGAGTCGAAAGAACGTATTGATGCCGATCAGGTAGAGAAACGCGATCCGCTACCAGTACCGACAGGGCCGCCAGGCAGTGCGAATGGCGCCCCGCAGTGACTCACGGCGTCCACAAGCCGCCATCAGGCCAGCGGCTCTGGGTCCAGCCGATCACCGGCGTCTCGATCGGGTATTTGGCGGCGGCGGCTTCATCAATATCGATCCCGAGGCCGGGTTTGTCGTTGGCCCACAGGTAGCCGTTGCGCAGCTCAGGTGTGCCGGGGAACACCTCGTAGAGCGGTTCGCCAAAGCGGATCACCTCTTGAATGCCGAAATTATGGCAGGCCAGATCAAGGTGCAGATTGGCGGCATGGCCGACCGGCGACGTATCGCCGGGGCCATGCCAGGCGGTACGCACGCCGAAGGCTTCAGCCAGAGCGGCCAGCTTGCGCGCCGGGGTAAGGCCGCCCAGTTGTGAAATATGGGCGCGTACAAAGTCGATCAATTGTTCGGCGATCAGCAGGCGCCATTCGAGCGGATTGTTATGGAGTTCGCCCATAGCAATTGGGGTTGCGCTCTGCTCGCGCAATCGGCGGAACCACTCGATCTGATCGGGCGCCAGCGGATCTTCCAGGAAGAAGAGCCGATACGGCTCCAATTCTTTCGCCATCCGAATCGCATCGATCGGGGCGAGCCGTTCGTGGATGTCGTGGAGCAGGAACAGATCGAAGCCGATCGCGCTGCGAATATGCTCAAACAGTGTCGGGATCGAGCGGGCATACACATCGGGGTTGTAGTAGGAACCCGGAAACGCGCTATCGGCCCGATCAAGCCCTGCGGCGCGGCGCGTGGCCTGGGGCGCCGCACGGCCAGGAATTGCACTCGGCGGGCGGATATCTTGCACGCGCCCGCCATAACCGCCCATCTGGCAGCGCACCGCCAGATAGCCCTCATCACGGTGGCGCATCACCTGATCCAGCACCTCCTGCGGGTCGCGGCCGTCGGCATGGCGATAAACCAGCGCGGCTTCGCGGCATTTGCCGCCCAACAGGTCGTACACCGGCATATTCGCCAGTTTGCCTTTGATATCCCAGAGCGCAATATCGACGCCGCTGATCGCGTTGTTCAGCACCGGGCCGTTGCGCCAGTAGGAATTGTGGTACATCAGGCGCCATAGATCTTCCGAATTACGCGGATCGCGCCCGCGCAACAGTGGATCGAGATAATCCTCGACCGCCTTCGCCACCAGGGTCGGGCGCTGGGTGAAGGTGGCGCAGCCCACACCATAGAGCCCATCTTGATCGGTTTCCACTTTCACGATTACAAGGGCGATACCATCGGGCGCGGTGAGCACGGTACGGACGCGGGTAATATGCATCGATTTCTCCAGTCGATCTGTTTGGATCGAAGCCGATCCGGCGAGGGCCGGGCGCGCGAATCAGCGGCATACCATAGGGACGCCACGGTTGGCGCCGCTCACGGTAGCGCGGCGTTTGGAATGCCGCCATCGGACAGTGCAACCGCATACGATGCGCCTACTGGCGCGTCAGGGCGCCGGATCGTGATACCATCCGAGCAGGCGTTCGGCTTTCCGGGTATCATAAAAGGATCGCTTGTCGCTCAGATCGCCACGAATCTCGGCATCAGGATACCAGCGTCGGGCCAATGCCAACGAGTCCTCTGCGCTGACCGTGGTCGGCGCCGTGATAAAGAAGGTCTCGTGGCCGCGATAATCGGCACTGAGAACCGCAAGACAGGCGCGGGCCGCTGCTTCCAACCGGGTATAGGCCCACAGGTTGCGAACCAGGCTTTCGGGAGGGATATGCGGATAATCGGCCATATTCGGCCGTTCCTCGATCACCCAGTGGAAGCGTAAACTGCCGATCGTCATCTGCTCGTAGCGGCGTGCGATCGCATCAGCCTGCTGTTCGCAGATCCATTTTGAAAGACTGTAGGGATCCTCGGCGTAGGTCGGGTGGTTCTCATCAAGCGGGAAATAGTCGAAGCGGGGCCGGCGGCTGTAGGCAGCGCCGATCGCATTAATGCTTGATGCCTGGCACACATGCCGGATATCGAGTTCGGCGGCCGCGCGCAGGGCGTGGTAACTGCCGACGACGTTATTGTTATGCACCACATGATCCGGAAGTTGACCGGGCGACGGGATGGCGGCCAGGTGGATCAGTGCGGTGCATCCTTTGATTGCATGGACAAAGCGGTCGTAGTCGGTGATATCGACGGGCATACAATGAACGCCGGGTTGTTCGGTGGCCGGCGGCACCCGATCGATGCTGACGATCTCGTAGCCGCGTTGCACGGCCAGCGCGATCACACCGCGACCAATCCGTCCGCTGCCTCCGGTTATTGCGATACGCATAGCACCTTCGTTTTTGCGGTTTGTTCGCAAGCAGCACTTGCGAGCGCGATCCCCCGATAGTGCGAACCAATTCAGATAAAACTCCGCCCCATTCTTGGCCGTTTACACCTTGCCGGCACCTCCTCGTCCACGCCCTGATCAAGTGCCGCTGTACACGGCTCCCTGACATGATACCGTGAAATCGGTCGCGTAGGAATCGGCCTTCAGGGTTCAGAGTAGGCTCCACGCGGATCGACGAGGTCGCCGTCGGGGCTGTCGCGCCGCAGCTCATAGCCAAGGACGGCTTGCCGGCGAGATCGGTCGGGCCACCTTGTGATTGAAGCCGGTTGCTCCGTTTGTGCTCAACTCCAATGAGAGCCGATCGGCTACGTGGGCAAGTCCGTCTCGTAGCTAAGGCCGTAGCCGCGTGGGAAACGTGGCTCGCCCTGCATCTGGGCCAACGGCACCTGGCGCATGTCGCGCGGCCAGGTGTATGGCAGGCGCCCGCTGACGGGTTGTTCGCCGAAGAGCACATCGGCGATCCCGCCGGCCTCAGTTCCCGGCAACCATGCGGCAATCACGGCGTCGCAGAGCGGCAGGAGTGCATCGATCAGCAACGGCCGGCCGGAGTAAAGCACAACGACCAGGTGGGTGCAATGTGGGCGCACACGTTCGACCAGCGCAATATCCTCGCTCGCCAGGCCAAGGTCGGCGCGATCGCCTTCACCCTCGGTGTAGGGCGGCTCGGCAAGTACAACAATCGCGACGGGTGCGTGGGTGTCTGGGGCGAGAACTCCGTCGGGGGCGTAGGTTATTACGGTGGCGGGCGCAGCGCCTTGTTGCAACGCCGCCAGCAGAGTCGTCCCCGGCGTGATCGCACCCCGCCCGCCCTGCCACTCGATCGTCCATCCCCCGCATTGTGCGCCGATGTCGTCGGCAGCCGGTCCGGCCAGCAGCAGTTGCGGTATGGCGCGATCAAGCGGCAACGTCCGGCGCTCGTTCCGCAGCAGCACCAGCGATTTGCTCACCGCCGCGCGCGCTGTCAGGCGGTGTTCGGGGCCACCGACCGCCGCGAGCAACTGCTCGTCGCCGAAGGGCTGTTCGAACAGGCCGAGTTCGTACTTGACGCGCAGGATGCGCCGCACGGCGTCATCAATCCGGGTGAGCGGGATCGCGCCGCTTGCGACGGCTTCGCTGGTGCATGTGATAAAGCTTCGGTAATCGAACGGCACCATCACCATGTCGAGGCCGGCGTTGATCGCCTGGGTTACGGCATGCACCAGATTGGGGTCGAGTTGGCTCACCGCCAGCCAGTCCGAGATCAGGAATCCGCTGAAGCCGAGTTCATCCTTGAGCAGTTCGGTTAGCAGATAGTGGTGGCGGTGCAATTTCAGGCCGTTCCAACTGCTGTACGAAACCATGATGCTGCGTGCGCCGGCCGCAATCGCCGCCTGGTAGGGCGGCAGATGAATCGTGCGCAACAGCGTCTCGTCGCCGCGCATATCGCCCTGGTCGATCATCCAGCGGTTCGGATCGGCGCTCTGCCACAGATCGGCGAGCCACGCATAGCGCGGCGTACTGCCCCAACTTGTTCCGCCGTCGCCCACAAAATGCTTCGGTGAGGCAAGTACCGGCCGGTCGGATTGCTGCAACCCGCGTATATAAGCCGCGCCGAGTTCCGAAACCAGGGCCGGATCCTCGCTGAAACCCTCGTAGGTGCGGCCCCAACGAATATCTTGCGGCACGCTCACCGCCGGCGCAAAATTCCAATGCACATTGGTCGCCACTAGTTCGCGGGCCGTGATCGCGGCACCCGCGCCGTCAGATCGGCGTCGCCGGTTGCACCCAGGCCGATATTGTGGGGGAAGATCGTGGCCCCAACCAGGTTGTTGTGGCCGTGAACCGCATCGACGCCATAGAGCAATGGAATGGCCAGGCGGCTGCGCAGGGCGGCTTCCTGGAAGCGACGCACCATCGCGGCCCAGTCGGCCGGAGTGTTGGGGGTTGGATTGCCGCCGCCGCCACTTAATACCGAGCCGATCGTGTAGTCGGCAACATCTTGCGGCGTCAGGCTGTTCTTCTCAACCTGTGTCATCTGGCCGATCTTCTCAGCCAGGGTCATCCGCTCAAGCAACGCCTCGATCGCCGTATCAACCTGCGGATCGAGGCCGGTTAGGGTTTGCATAGATTTATCCTGCCATGTGCTGCTCGTTCGCATGGAGCGCGAACGAGCAGCACATCGATTTAGGGCGCTTGCTCGAATGCGCCGCTGTCGCAGCCCGCACCTTGCGGGCGGCTCACGCCGCGCTGATCGACCGCCGGACAGGTTGCCGCCGCCGCTGCATCGATCGCCGGGCTGCCCGCCGACAATGCATGGGTTAGGGTCGGGCCGCCGTTATCGGCCAGGGCTGCGAGCAGCGGATCGACGCCCGGTTGATCGCCGGCCGCCTCCAGGACGCAGGTGCCGTCGCTGGCCAGGTTGCCGCCCTGAGATGTGATCGTGATCGGGCCGGGGCCAAAGAAGCCGCGGAAGCACTGATCGCCGCTGTTGCCGGCCAGTACGCTGCCGAGCAGTTCGACCTGGGCGCCGTTTGGTCCGAAGGTGCCGACAAAGATCCCGCCGCCGGTGCCGGCCGGTGCGTTGTTGGCGGCCACGGTGCTGTGGGTCAGGCGTAGCAGGCCGTCGGTATGGAAGACTGCGCCGCCGTGCCAGGCGACACTGGTATTGCCGCTGATTGTACTGTTCTCGATCTGCGCCTCGCCCAACGTACGCAATCCGCCGCCGACATTGCCCGCTGTGTTGCCGATCACCGCACTACGTTCGAGGATGATCAGGCTGCCGGTAAAGCCGTAGATCCCGCCGCCGTCCGAGTCGGTGGTGCTGTTATTGCGCACAATGCTGTCGCGCGCAATGAGCGTGGCTCCGTCGCCGACGTAGATCCCGCCGCCGCCCTGCCAGAACTGGAAATCGCCGTTGCTGCTGCTGCCCTCGACAATGCTTTGTTCGAGCCGTAACTGGCCGTTGACGATCAGCGCGCCGCCGAGTTGGAAGCCGTAGCCGTCGCTGATGATGAGCCGGCGCAGTGTGACTGCCGCCCCGGCCTCGACCACCAGCACGCGCACGCTATCGCCGCCGCTGAGGGTTAGTCCCGGTGCGGCCGATCCGTCGATCGTCAGATTGGTTGTTGCATTCAGTTCGCTCGCCAGGCTGATCGTTGCTCCGGCCAGGCTCGGATCGAAGGTGATCACGCCGCCGCGACAGACATCGGCCAGAGCCTGGCGCAAACTGCCGGGGCCGCTGTCGGCTGTACTTGTTACGGTGACGGCATCGGGGCAATCGAGTTGCAGCCGCAGTTGGTCGAGCAGCAGCGGGCCGCGCGAACCACTCGGCACCTTCAGATCGTAGCCCCAGATCTGGTTGAGCGTCAGGCCGTCGTTCGGGGCGCCGGAAGGCTGCTGCTTCGCTCGCTTGAAGGCGCTGAAGGGCACGTTCACCTTTTGCCAGCCCCTGAAATCGTCCTTCACGCTTGCGCTGAAGCGTTCGGCCGTATCGCGCTCGGCGTAGACCCGCACATAATCGACCAGCATCGACTGCGGGAAGGTCGTATCGGCGCCGACCGGGCCGCCGAAGTTGCCGCCGACCGCCATGTTCAGCAGCAGGAAGAAGGGGTGGTCGAAGACCCACTCGTTCGGCGCGACATCGGCCGGGGTTGCGCGGTGGTACTCGATCCCGTCGATGTACCAGATGATCAGGTCGGGTTGCCATTCAACCGTGAAGACGTGGTAGCGATTGCCCACCGGCTCGCCGACATCGTAGATGTTGCCGTAACTCTCGCCGCCGCTGTAGCCGGGGCCGTGGATGGTGCCGAAGATGGTGTTCGGGTCGCGGCCGACGAACTCCATAATGTCGATCTCGCCGGTCTGCGGCCAACCAACCTCGGTGATATTGTTACCAAGCGACCAGAAAGCCGGCCAGAGTCCTGCACCGGCAGGCACTTTGATCCGGGCCTCGACCCGGCCGTAGCCGAACTCAAACTTGTGTTGGCTCAGCAGGCGGGCCGAGGTGTATTCGCACGGGCCGTAGTAACAGATCAGCCCGCTGTTGCTGGCGTCGCGTACCGTGAGCACCAGATTGCTCTTGCCGTCCAGGGCTACATTCTTGCGGCTGTCGGTGTAGTACTGCAACTCGCTGTTGCCCCAACCGGGGATGCCGTTCACCGATCCGTCGCCGATCTCATAGCTCCAGTAGCGCGGGTCGGGCCGGCTGCCGGCATGGCCGTTGAACTCATCGCGCCAGACAAGTTTCCAGCGGTCGTTGTGCGGATCGTCGGCGCGGTTATCGCGCAGCATAATGTCGAGATCTTTGCCGCTGTTGCGGCCGTACATCCAGAAGCTCAGCCCCTCGGCGGCGCTCCAATCCTGGCTGACCGCGAAGGGCCGGCTGATGGTGTAGCCGCTGCTGCCGGGCCGATTGGCCCGCAACACACGCTCGTAGCCCACTTGATCCGGCAGGGCTTTGCTGCTGTCGGGCGCCAGTTCGTAGCTGCGCAGCCGGGTTTGCGGGGTTGCCGTGTAAAGGTTCGGCTCGCGCTCGAAATCGTCGATCAGGTTGGCGTCGTAGGTCTCGTCGTCGCGAATATCGATCCGCGCAGTGCGGGCGCCGCCCAACTCTGCGCCAACGGCGTCGCTCAGACTCAGCAGGACGGTCTCGCCGCCCTCCCATTTCCCGTCGTCAAGGGTATCAACTCGGAAGACCTGCTCGCGCACGCCGGGGGCGAAGCTGAGTTCGCCGCTGGCCGGCAGGTAATCGCGCCCTGTTGTGGCCAGGCCGTCGGCACTTGCATACCGCACCGTAACCAACTCGTCGCTCACTCGGCTCAGTTTCACGCTGACGGTTGCGCCCCGGCCTTCGCCCACGCTGAATGCGCTTGCGCCGAAGCCGACGGTAAGCGGGCGCACCGGTGCAACGCCATAAAGCTCCACATCGTCGATATACCAGGTGCGATCATTTCCGCCGGTGCTCAACGCACCAAAAGCCCAGCCATGGATCTCGGTAAGCGTGAAGCCGTCGCTTGGCGCGCCGTTGCCGATCTCCTTGCGGGCGAATGTATCGAAGGGGAATTGAAGTTGCCGCCAGCCGGCCACATCATCCTTGAAGCTGACCGAATAGCGCTCGCCGTCGTCGCTGGTCGAGCCGGTATTGCGATTATCGATCACATCGATAAACAGGTCGCTGCCGGTGCCCGCGCCGTAGATCCAGAACGACAGGCCCAGATACGGACTCCAGTCCTGGGTCAGCCAGGTATCGGCGCTTGCATTGGTGAAGTTGTGGATCACCACGCCGAACGCGGTTACGTTCATGGTTGTTTCCAGAATACCATTACCGGCCGGCGCACCTGGGCGCGCTGCGGGCGGGTTGGTGCTGCGGGCAAAGCTAACCGTGCTGTTGCCGTCCTGGGCATTGAACCAGCCGACCGGGATTGCATTCGGATCGCTGCCCACCGGAAGCTCGGTCTCGAAATCGTCCACCAGCGGCAAACCGGCCGCATACACCGGCAGTGCGGCGGGCGTTGCAAGGCTGACAACGAGCATTCCGACAAACAGAAAAACCATCAGTGCATTGCGTTTGTGCATCATTGCATTCCTTGATCTCATTCAGTTTCAATCATCACATCCACGCGGATCAGCGCAATTGCGCCGTCGCGGTCGAAGATCCGCCGGCTAGGGGCGGCATCGAGCGACACCCCTTCGATGGAGTGCTCGCTCCCATCGCGATAGCGCAGATTGATCCGCGCCGACTCGGCCCGCCGGTAGATCACCGGAGTCTGGCAGAGCGTAAAAGCCAGGCTGTGGGGCGGCAGTTCCAGGCTGCGCCGTTGTCCGTCAAGATCGACATAGTCGAAGCGGGCCGCTGTGCTTCCCCACTCGGTCGGGTCGAGCAGGTGCGGGCGAAAGGCGATCCGACCGGCGCTGATCGTCACACCCAGTTCGCCCATGCGGGTCAGCAATTCCTCCTTCACCTGGCCGGTCATGCCGGGCTGTTGCGCGCCGCGACCGGCCGGCGTATGCGAGTAGGGGTCGGTGGGAAACGCGCCGTAGGCGGCCGGGCCTTTGCAGAAGCCCAACCCGGAGCGTATATCGTGGTAGGCTGCCGCTAGTCCGGCCAGGCTGGTGGGGGAGTCACCGCGATCCATGGCCTGGATGTAGTTCTCCTGGGCGGCCAGCAGTAATTTGGCGACCATATGCCAATAGATGCTGCCGAGACCTTCGTAGGCGAAAAAGCTGCCCGAGCGGCCGGTGAATTCGGCGTGGCGGAAGGTTTGTTCGAACAGGGCGGCGATGCGCGCACGCTCGGCTTGTACCAGCTCGGCGTAAACCGGATCGGCGGCGAACTGATCCAGCGCGGCATGCAGATCGCGGGCGTTGCGGAAGTCGCCGCAGAAATGGTACACGCCCTCAATATCACGGCTGATCAATCGCGAATCGCCGGCGGCCTCAAGGGCTGCAACCAGTTGCAATCCGCTGATCTGTTCGGCGCTCAGGCAATTCTTGTGGCGGAAACCGGGCAGATCGCGGTCGGGATAGAGCATGTAGCTCTGCTGATCGGCGCGATAGAGCGGGCTGGATCGCAGGCTACTCAACAGCGCCAGGCTCTCGTCGGGATCGAGCATGCCGGACGAGAGGATGGCGACCTGACCTTCAAGCATGATCGTGAGCCGGTCGATCGCGGCTTGATCGGCGCTCAGGCGCAGGGTGTTGTAGCTGTGATACAGTCCGTCGGGCCGGCGGTTGGCGCGCAAACTGTGCTCGACAAAGGCCAGAGTCAGGTCGAAGGCCTCCAGGATGCGGTCGCGGCTGATCAGGCGCTGCGTGCCGCTCAGGCCGGCGCTGTAGATCCGGGCCCGATAGCTGTCGCCGGCCAGGCCGAGCCGATCCATCAATGCCCGCCGGCGCAGGTCGTCGAAGCCGTGTTCTATGGCCGGCGCCGACGCACGCAACCCCGCAAAAACAGTATCAAAAAGGTCGCGCAACTCTGTCGAGACGGCCAACTCGTTGGGGCCGCCGGCCAGCAGGGTGCGGCAAAAGACCAGGAAGCGCCGCAGGTAGGCCAGGGTCACTACCGAAAGCCCCTTGCCCACCAGGGCATTGTTGGCGTCGTTCCACTCGGGGCGCTGGGTGTTCATCCAGATCCCGCCCTCAGGTACGAAGTTGACCAGTTTGGCCAGCAGCAAGAGCAGCAACTTTTCGCCTAAACCGACGTGGATCACCCGCCCATCAGAGTCGTGCAGTAATTTGCCGTCGCTGCCGTGTTCGGCCACGCGGGCGGCGATCAACTGTTCGCGCTCCCAATCAAACACAATGCTCGCAGCCGGATCAGCCAGCAGATCGGCGTAGGGCTTGATGCGGTAGGGCACATCGACATGGCTAAAAACCCGTCGCTTGAGCAGCGCGTGCAACCGGCCCGGTTCGCAGCATTCCAAAGCTTCCAACAGCTTGAGCAGGTAGATAATCTGGTGGTCGCTCCAATAGCCGATATTCGCCCAGGGATTTTCCGGCTCGGGCGACTCCCACTCGACACCGGAGCGCGCTACCCGGTAGGGATTGTAGCCGTCGGCGGTGGTGGCGCTCAGAAAGGTCGCGATCATGCCCTCCAGGTAGCCGGGGAAGGCATAGCCCAGCGGCTCCCAATTCTGGAACAGGTCGCGCCAATTGCCCTGATAATCAAGCCGGCGGGTTCCGTCCGGATTGGCGATGTTAATTGTAAAGTTGTTCCAGGGCCGGCTCGGGTCGCCGTGGCGACGGCTGAAGGTCAGTGGTAGGTATTCACTACACAGTCGCTCCAGGTCGGCAACACTGCTGGCGGCGGCCATAGATCGTAGTGCGCGCACGCCGATCCGCTCGGGCAGGGCGACGAAGAAGGCGTGTTGTTCGCGCAGCAGGGCGGGATTGCGGGTGGCGATAAAGGCCTGTAGATCGGCGCTGTCGATGGTGTAGCCGGCGGCGAAAATCCCGCCGCGCATGCAATTGAAGAGCGTGTTGGCGGTGTGGTGCGCGCCCGCCATCGGGTCGGCGCTGTGTTGCAGGCCGTCGGCGGCGGCACCACACTGTTCCTGATCCCGATCCTCGTCTTCACCGTGCTGCTCAGGAAGCACCTGCTTCGCGGCATCACATTCGGAGCGGTGCGAAAATGACCGAGCCCCATGTGCCTGAGGTTGCCGATGATCGGCCGAGCCTTCTAACGCAGATAGCGACGTTCCGCCGGGATGTCTG
>JAAUQO010000307.1 GCA_012032775.1 Oscillochloris sp.
TGGTTATCCACGGAGACGGGGGTGGGGGGCC
Source organism: Oscillochloris sp. (assembly GCA_012032775.1). Classification (GTDB taxonomy): domain Bacteria; phylum Chloroflexota; class Chloroflexia; order Chloroflexales; family Chloroflexaceae; genus JAAUQO01. Next base: position 32 of record JAAUQO010000307.1, read on the forward strand.
AGGGCCGCCGGCAGTGGCGCACCTAGGTCGTAGATGGTGATGTACCCTGATTGGAGGGAATCAATTCGCCATCGGGCAGGCGCACGGACAGATCGCGGAAACCGGGGAGGAACTTGTGCAGCGGGTCATTGAGGTCGAGCAGCCCTTGCTCATAGAGCGTCATGAGCGCGACGCCGGTGATCGGCTTGGTTTTCGGCGGGGCAACGAAAATTAAGGAGTATGTGTTTGAAGCACCGCGTTTACCTGAGATCCGGGGCGCTTCGGCCATGCTGGATTGGGTGAATTCGAGCGCCTTGCCTGATCTATGGGTGCGTGAATTAGCGGCTCATGGAATGGCCGAAGCTGCCGCTCGCGCGGCGATCATCTACGCCAGTGGCGGGAATGTCCTGGCTCTCGCGCCCGCCGATCACGCCGCAGCTCTGGCCCAACAGATCGAGCGCACGTATACGGATTGGACAATCAGTGCTCAAAGTGCGGCGGTGGCGATGACGGTGCCGTTGCTCAGCCTGCGCTATGGGCGTGATCCGCTCGCCTACTGGGTTGAGCAGTTCCGCAACGATATGCAGGATTCGGAGTTGCGTCCGCTCCTTGAGCCGGCTTATCCTTCGAACCTGGATTGTCGCTCGATGAGCGCTTTTTTCGGCGCAAGGTGTTTAGTGAGTTGATCTCCGAGCTCGCTGCTGCGTTTTATCGCCGCCGTGAGCAACGTGCCGCCGCCGATTCCCCGCTGCCACCTGTGATCTATCCCTTCAGCCCCTGGGATACACGCTGTGTCAGTAGTGCGATCCGCCCTGCGATGTATCGCGGCACTATCGGTGAAGAGGATCTCGGTACCCTGACGTTGAGCGCAACGGCTGCCCGCCGGCGTTTTGTCGGCCAAGTGGTGAAACGTAGTAGCAATCAGCGCTGGTATGAAGATGCGTTCGGCTGGAGCCTCCCTGCCGCCCTCGGCGAAACACGTTGGTCTGATTGGGCCGCCGAGCTTGTTTCGTGGGAGCAGTACTGGATCGATTGGCTTGCCGATGAAGGCGCTCAGACGCCCTATGCTCAGTCGATGGCCCGTCTCGGTGGTGCGAAGTCCGTTGTTTCGCCGCGCGATGTCCACGAAATTGGAGCCGCCAGCGATCGCTATATTGCCTTGATTTACGCCGATGGTAACCGAGTCGGTGCTTGGATGGAGACGTGTCGCAGCCCGGAGGATTTTCGTGCGCGCTCGCAAGCTCTGGATGCGGTGACCAAGCAGGCGGTTTTTCAGGCCCTGAGTGCGCATCTGGAGCCGCAACGGGTGCGTCGTATTAGCGGCCGGGCCTTCATTCATCCCTTTGAGATCTTGACGATCGGCGGCGATGACATCTTGATGATTGTGCCGGCTGCCCAGGCTCTGGCGATTACCCATGCGATCGCCCACGCCTTTGAACGCAGTCGTGATCTCGTTGTCGCCGGTGCGCAACCGACCTCGGCACAACCCCGTCCTGATCGCTACCGTGGCTCCGGCGATGAACCGGTCGATCCACCAACTGCGCCGGTCTTTTTGTCGGCCGGGGTGGTGATCGCACGTGAGGATACGCCGATCTTTTTCCTCCGTGATCTCGTTGAGGAATTGCTTAAAAACGCGAAGGGCCACGCCCGGCGCCGCCAGGAGAGTGGTTCGGTCGGTGGGGCGGTTGATGTGCTGGCGCTGAAGTCGATCTCGATGGTGACCAACAACATTAAGGAGTACCGGCGGTTGGCCCTCGGCCAGGAACAGAAGGCGCCGGACTCCGCAACCCGCCGTTTGACCGCTCGGCCCTATACCTGGCACGAGCTTAATGGGTTAATTCAGACTATCAAGGCGTTAAAACAGGCTTCCGTCCCTCGTTCGCAACTCTATCGGTTGCGCGAAGTGCTGGAGGAGACCGCTGGGAGCGGTGTTATTGCCGGCTCGCTTGAATATTTGTACACCCGTTCGCGGATGCGTCGCGAGCACAATACCGCACTGCTGAATGCAGTTGAGTTGGCCTGGCAGAGCGAAGCCTCCGGGGTTGCGCGTGGTTCCAGTGCGCCCCCCTGGCTCCGTCGCACCTGGCCGGGGATTGTAGATGCCGGTTGGGAGACGATTTGGCCGGATCTGGTCGAGTTGTACGATTTTGTCGCGGTCGCGCCGCAGGAGGATCGCTGATGGCTCGTCTGGAGATCGATCTGCGGATTACGGCTCGCACAGCGGTTGCAGTGGGCGCCGGCGGCAGCGCCGGCTCACGAGTCGATCGCAGTATTGTACGTGACGCCTGGGGCCGTCCGTTAATTCCCGGTTCACAGTTAAAAGGTCGTGTGCGGCATGCTGCCGAACAGATTCTCAGTGCGGTCGGCCAAGATGTCCCGGCTCACTTCGATGATGAACGTGCCACGCTGATTCGCGATCTGTTCGGCTCTCCGGAGCATCCCTCGCCGCTGTTCTTTCACGATCTACCCAGCACCATTATGCCCGAGCCCCCGGAAAGCATCACCGCACGACGCCTGGTGCGGCTTCGCCCGTCGGTTGCCCTGAGCCGCCGCCGGCGGATCGCCGAGGAATCGCTGCTGGTGTTGCAAGAGGTCGGTGCCGAGGGGATGATCTTTGCGGCAGAGCAAGCAATCTGCGGTGAGGTGCCTGATGAGCCGCAGATTGCGCTGCTCTGGGCTGCACTCAAGTTGGCTGATCGCTGGGGTGGTGGGAAGAGTCGCGGCCTCGGCTGGACGACCGTAGAAGCGACGATCCGCTGGGATGGTGTGGTGATCGATGAGATTCGGCTGGCGCAGACGCTACGCCGGATCAGCGGAGGTAGGTAATGCCGTCGATCCTGATTAAGGCGCGCTCTGCATTGGCCTTTCCAAGTAGTAAACCCGGCACACAATTCCGCGCCAGTTTGCCCTATGTTCCCGGTGGGGTACTGGTTGGTGCGATTGGTCGTATCGCCGCTGAATCACAATGGCACGACTCAGCACTCTTTCGAAATCTGATTTGCCGCAATGCTTATCCTGCCCAAAAAGACGATCGTTGGGTGCGCCCGTTACCGCTGACCGCTCGCCGGCCGAAGGGTGACTCCGATGCTTCGCCGTTTGATACATTGATCGCTCGCCTATGCCTCGAACAGTTGCAGCCCGCCGGCTTGCCGCCCGGCCTTGCACGCGATGATGCGGCAGAAGGCTTTTACACCATTCGGGATAACGAAATTCAGACCCGTGATGTGACCCAGCGGGTCTTGACTCGGGTGGCGATCAATCGCCGGCGCGGTACCGCTGAAGACCAACGTCTCTACTCGCCGTTGGTGATCAATGAGGCGCAATTTGATTGCCAGGCGGAAGCGCTGCGCCCGACCCGCTTTCTCGGCTCGCTTGAGTTGCCGCCTGATCTGCCGGTACAACCTGCGACATTACTTGCGGCGATTGAACATCTCGGCCAGTCGCCAGAGCAGTGGTCTCGGCGCGGTTCATGTGTCCTTGGACGACAGCAACGGCGACGGCACCGATGCGATCGCTGACAGGATTGATCGGTTTAACCGCATGGTACAGCAGACTGCTGCACTTTACGCACGCCTGGCGCCGCGCAATAATCGTTGGCCTGACCCGCAACGCCCGCTGATTGTGCTCAATCTGCTCGCTGATGCCATTCTGTTGGAGCAGGGTTGGTTCGCGACAAATGTCTTCAATGTGGCGGATTTTACCGAACGTACCGGTATCCCGGTTCATCTGGTGCGGGTCTTCAGCGCTACCCGCGATCTGGGGGGCTATCAGGTCGTCTGGAATCGGCCGCGCCCCTCGGCCTTGGCGACGGTGATGGGCAGCCTGTTTGTGTATGAAGCTGAGCGCCCCCTCGGTTCCGCTGATTACACCGCGTTGGCCGACTTGCAGTATGCCGGGATCGGCGAGCGCCGCCAGGAAGGCTTTGGCCAGGTTCGTATCTGCGATGATATTCACCTGTATCAGCCGCCGGATGACGTTGCTCCACGATAGTGAGATCACGTTGCCCGTTATGAGATGTATATTCAGCACGGTATAGACACCCGCCGGAGGTGATATGGAACGCCAGGAGTCGGAAGCCCTACGTCGTGACTTGCTGTTGGAGCAGGAGATCAACCGGCGACTGGATGCGGTGATCAAACGCGCCACCCAGACTACGCTGCAACTTGATGGGAACCGCGATATGGAAGTTTCCCAGTTGCGGAATCTGCTCAACACAGCGATCGAAAGTCGCGGCAGCATTGAGGTGGTGGTCAACTTCATTCGCTACCAGATCGCGCGAAGTCCGCGCGCCTGGGGGCAGACCAGTCAGAGTTTTGGCCACCAGGTGATCGCTGATCTTCGCGGCCCGATCTCAACGATGGCGACCGAGGTTGCCGATAAGGTGTTACCGTTACTGAAGGCGGAGGCCGATCCCGAACTGCGTCAGGATGCATTTGCGCGTTTGATGCAACTGTACCTTGGGTATCTCCACCGAACATTCTACTTTGCGCGCCGGGTCGGCTCTTTCGATAGTTTGCAGGAGGTAGGCGGTGGCGATTAAGGAATATACGTTTGAAACCCTCCGCAACCGCTTCACCATCACCGGCGATCTGGTGGCGCGTACGGCACTGCGTGTCGGTAGCGGTCGCGCGAATAATGTGGTTGGGAATGACCTGCCGGTGCTGCGTGATGCACTCGGTGAGCCGCTTATTCCCGGCGCCTCGCTCAAGGGTCTGCTGCGCGCCCAGATCGAAACGCTGGTTCGGGCGTTGCATCCGTCTCAGGCTCGTGATCTGAACGAGACCGAAGATGTGATGCGCGAGCAGGTGGCTGGGTTGCGCGATGCGCCTGAATTGGTGGAGTTGCGGCGTCAGGGTGAAGGTGCGAAAGCTGATGCACGTTATACGGATAATCTCCTGCAACGTGTCTGCACGCTGATGGATGTTACGTTCGGTGCCCCGTGGCTCGCCGGACGACTTTCGATCAGTGATGCGCGAGTAGATCGCTCGCTCTGGTTCGGCCAATATGAAGTACGCAATGGTGTCGCTTTGAACCGCGATACGGAAACAGCCGAAGAGGGCTTGCTCTACGATTATGAAGTGGTGCCGGCCGGTACGCGCTTTTCTTTCCGTCTGGTGTTGGAAAACGCCGAACCCTGGCAATGTGGCATGTTGCTGCTGGCACTGCAGCCGTGGACCCGTGGTGAAATCCAGATCGGCGGCTTTCGCACGCGTGGCCTGGGCTACGTTGCGCTTGAACAAGCGGCGTATCGCTTTATTTCCGTTTCAAGTGCCGACGATGTGTTACGGATGATTTGTGACGACGCAACCCTCGATGCGCTGGAGATTGCTCACGCAGATGTGCTGATTGATCCAGATCCGACGATGGAGCCGGCCAGGGGGTGGTATCAGGCGTTCCGTGCTGTCTTGGCCTCGGGCACACTCCCCTTGACGACGGAGAACAACCATGCATAAGGCGACGTTTGTGCAGGGCCTGATCAGCTTGAGTATCCAGCCTGACGGGCCGATTCTCATCAAGGCTGGGGAGAGTGGCGGCGCCGATCCCACCCTACCTGATATGGAGTTTGTGCGTACACGTGGTGCCGGTAGCGCCGGGCGGGGCCAGGCATACCTGCCTGGGTCATCGCTAAAAGGCGTGGTGCGAGCCCAGGCAGAACGTATCTGTCGTTCGCTCGATAGTGAGCAGCAGCAAATCAAACGCC
>JAAUQO010000040.1 GCA_012032775.1 Oscillochloris sp.
ATCGGCACGAATGCCGCCGGCAGCGCCGGGTTGGGCGGCGGTGTGTTTAGCGGCATTTACCTCTTCGGCAATGTCGATACAACGATCCGTAACAATCTGATCGCCGGCAACACCAGTAACGGCATCAGCGTTACCGGCGACGCCACTCGTAATTCAACCGGCACGATTATCCAGGGCAACCGGATCGGCACCGCGATCGGTGGAACAAGCGCCGTCGCCAATGCCGGCGGCATTGCCCTGGGGGCGTTCGGAAACAGCTATGTGCTGAACAGCCTGGTGGGCAGCGACGGCGACGGTATCGACGACGCACTTGAGCGCAACCTGATCTCCGGCAACACCGGCAACGGAGTGCAGATTTCCGGGGCGAATGCGACCAACAATGTGATTGCCGGCAACTACATCGGCACCGACATCAGCGGCGGCACAGCGCTACCCAATCAAAGCGGCGTGTCGATCAGCGAGGGTACAACCGGCAACACGATCGGCGGCAGCAGCGCCGCTACAGGCAATGTGATCGCGGGCAATACTTTGAACGGGATCGTTGTCACCGGCGGGGCGAACGACAACACTATTCAAGGCAATTACATCGGCACGAATGCCGCCGGCAGCGCAGCCCTGGCGAACGACACCGGCATCTTTGTGCAAAATGTCAGCGGCACGATCATCGGCGGCAACACCGCCGGCGTCCGCAACATCATTTCGGGAAACAGCGAGGGGATCGCATTCTGGGGCGGCACCAGCATCGCCGATCCCGGCGTCACCGGCACGCTCATTCAGGGCAACTCCATCGGCGTCGGCAGCGACGGCGAAACCGCTATCCCGAATTCCGGTTCCTGGGGCGGAATTGTTATTCGCAACTGGGCATCGAGCAATACGATCGGCGGGCCGAACCCCGGCCAGGGCAACACTATCGCCAATAACAACTATGGCATCACGCTGTTCACCGGCTATCGCAATGCGATTGTCGGCAACAGCATCTACAACACCACCACACTGGGCATCTACCTGAACACGGTTGGGGCGAACGACGCCGACGATCCCGACAGCAGCAGTCTTGATCCGAGTCTGCCGAACGACGGGCAGAACTATCCGCTGCTGAGCAGCGCAATCTTTGATAACGCCCTGCTGACGATCGACTACAGCATCGACTCGGCCCTTGCCAACAGCGCATATCCCATCCAGATCGATTTCTATGGCGCCGACAATGGCCAGGGCCAGACGTATCTCGGGCGCAGTACGGCGGGCAGCCCCGGCCCAGGCAGCCTGGAGATCGCCGAGCCGCCGGTCTCGGCCGGTGATACGATTGTTGCTACGGCTACCGATGCGAACGGCAACACGTCGCTCTTCTCAGCGGCGATAACTGCAACCACATTGGGCGGCGATGAGCAAAGCGGCCCGATCTTCACCGTCAACAGCACACTTGATCCGGGCGACGGCACCTGCACCAGCGGCGAGTGTACGCTGCGTGAGGCGATCGACGCCGCGAATACCCAGCCCGGCCCGAATACGATCAATTTCGCCATCCCCGGCGGCGGCGTGCAAACAATCGCGCCGAGCAGTGCGTTGCCGATCATCAGTGATCCGGTGGTGATCGACGGCTACAGCCAACCCGGCGCCACAGCGAACAGCCTGACTGTCGGCACGAATGCCGTACTCCAGATCGAACTCGACGGCAGCCTGATCGGCGGTTCTGCCGACGGCCTGGCGCTACGCACCTCGAACAGCAGCATCCGTGGGCTGGCGATCGGGCGTTTTAACGGCGCCGGCATCTCCGTCAGCGAGGCCGACAACATCATCGCGGGCAACTATATCGGCACCGACGCCGACGGCACCCTCGACCGCAGCAATCGCGGCGACGGCATCTTTGTGGCGAACTTCAGCCAACCGGTCGGCGCAAACAATAATCGGATCGGCGGGCCGAACCCGGCCGATCGCAACCTGATCTCGGCCAACGGCAACCAGCCATTCGGCGGGGATCGCAACGGCATCACACTCGATCAGGTGCAGAATACGCTTATTCAGGGCAACTACATCGGCACCGATGCCGGCGGCACCCTGGCGCTCGGCAATTACGCGGCGGGCATCGGGATCTTCCGCGGCTTCAGCAACCGCGTGATCGGCAACCTGATCTCGGCCAATGCCGGCGACGGGATCGCGATCGGCGATACGTTCGTGAATAGCGGAAATATCATCCAGGGCAACCAGATCGGCACTAATCGCGGCGGCGCGCCAACCCTCGGGAACCTGCGCGACGGCATTCAACTCGCCACGTTCAATAGCCTGATCGGCGGCAGCAATCCCGGCGAGGGCAATCTGATCGCGGGGAATGGGGAGAGCGGGATCAGGATGCTTGGCGGCTCGGGCAATCGGCTCAGCCGGAACCAGATCTACACTAACGGCGCTGCGATCACGCTGCTGAACGGCGCCAACAATAGCGCCAACGCCCCAACCGTTACCGCCGCCGTGCCTGATGCGCCGGCATCAGGACAATCCAACATCCAGGGCTGGATCACCGGCGCAACACCCAACAGTGTTCTGACACTTGAATTCTTCAGTGCTCCAAATTGCGCGCTCGGCGGCGGCGCGGCGGCGCGCAGTTTCCTCGCCAGCCTGAATGTGTCGGTCGGCGACGACGGCAACGCCCCATTCCAACTGAACATCAACTCGGCACTGGCTGCGGGCAGTTTTGTAACCGCCACCGGCACCGATGCGGCCGGCAATAGCTCGGCATTGGCGCTTTGTGCGCCGGTCGGCCCGGATAATACCGAATGGTTCAGTGCGCTCCCGCTGAACGCAGCGGCGGATATCGCCAACCAGCCGATCGCGCTCTCGGGCCAGGTACGCTGGTACCGGCTGCCGGTGCAAGCCAACAGCCGGGCAGTTGTCAACCTCGGCAACTTGCCGGCCGGCTACGATATCGCGCTGTTCAACGACCTTGGGGCGCGGGCGATCGAACTTGCGGCCGCAGCCGAAAACGATCTTGTGGGCGCACTGGCACTCGCTCAAACCGAGATCAACTACGATCAGATCGAGGCGAGCAACTTTATCACCAACAGCCTCGCCCCCGAAGTGTATAGCCCCGAAGCTTACTCCAGCACGGCCTTCTTCCCCAACAGCTACCGGCCCGACCTGCTGGCCGACGCGGTTGTCTCGCCCTTCAAGACTTCGCCCTTCAAGACCTCCGAGGCAACGGCGGATCTGGTGATCGACAGTGGTTTGCTGAGCTACAGCGATATTGAAGGCACCTTGCCGCGCACCCTGACGCTCAGCACCTATGATGAAAGCGGCGAACTGTATATCGCGGTGTACGGTCGCAACGGCGCCTTTGAGCCGAGCCAGAACTACAGCTTGAACACCACAACCGCCGCCGGCCAGTGTAGTGCGCTGGTTGCGCCGAATCTGAGCAACGGCTTGCTCCAGGCCCAGGCGGGCAATTATCGCACCATCTTCATCACCGACATGGCGCGAATGGCCGGCAGCGCCACGGCGAAAACAACCCTGACCAACCTGCTCGACAGCTTCCGCCAGCGTTCGGAGATCGCCGGCGTGGTGGTGGATGTCGGCGCTGATGCATACGTGGCCGCCGCGCATACACTTGCCGACGCCAACGCTATCTGCCCCGATGCGCAAAACTTCGTCGCCGACGGGATCAAGCGGATTATCGACGACTACCGCAGCCTCAACCCCGATCTCGCCTATGTTGTGCTGGTCGGCGGCGACAGCGCCATTCCCTTCTACCGCTACCGCGACCAGGCGCTGCTTGGCAATGAAAGCGAGTTCAGCCCGCCGGTGCAGAATGAAAGCGCGGCCGAAGCCGCCCTGCGGCTCGGGTACATCATTGGGCAGGATGAATACGGCGCCAGTGTTGCGATCAACTTCGGCACCACCCACCTGCCGATCCCCGATCTCGCCGTCGGTCGCCTGGTTGAGAATGCGGCCGAGGCGACGGCGTTGATCAATGCCTATCTCGCAACCAATGGCGTGATTCAACCGACCGGCTCCTTTGTCAGCGGCTACGACTTCCATTATGAGTCGTCGCAGATTATCGCGGATACGCTGAGTCTCGGCACCGGCGCGCCGGTGAACAGCTTACTCTCGACAAGCAGCGACTCGTACCAGTCGCCCGACGCCTGGAGTGCGGCCGAGCTTACGGGCAGGCTGAGTGCAAGCAACTACGACTTGCAGTACCTGGCCGGTCACTTCAGCGACGGGGCATTGTTGGCTGCCGACTATACCACGTCGCTCCGAGCCGCCGAACTCGCGGCGAACCCGGCCTACCAGCAGTTCGGCGGGTTGGTGGTGAGCCCGGGCTGCCATTCGGGCTATAACACTCCCGACGACGCTGCGATCAGCGGTGTAACCGATCAACCCGACTGGGCGCAGTTCTTCGCCGGCCGCGGCACATCCTTGATCGCCGGCACGGGCTACCAGTATGGCGATACGCAGTTTACGCAGTTCGCCGAGGAGCTGTATGTGCGCTTCTTCGAGCAACTGCGCTTCGACACCGACCGCAGTTCGCCGGCCGGAGACGAGGTGCCGATCGGAACTGCGCTGGTGCTGGCGAAACAGCGCTATCTGATCGACTCGGCGATCATCCGCGGGATCGACAAGAAGACCCTGATGATCAGCGCGCTGTTCGGCCTGCCGATGCTGCGGGTCGATATGCAAGGCCAGCGGATCGCGCCGGAGCCGATCCCCGCCCTGCCCGCCAACTTCCCGCCGCTCACGCCGCTGATCCCCGGCGAAACGATCTACCGTGTGCAGACGAGCGACGTGACGGTTGAGCCGAATCTGAGTGTGGCCGGCATCATTCTGAATACACTCAACAACGACCAGCCGGTTGTTGCGACCTACATCCAGGGTTCGTCGCCGGAAGATGTGATCGCCCGCCCGGCCGAGCCGGTGCTGCCCTTTGTGCAATACAGCGTCGGCCGGCAGAACCAACAGTTGCGCGGCGCATTGCTGCTGGAAGCGCCATACAGCGAACTGAACAATGTGCTGCCGCTTACCGGCGCCCCTGCCACCGAACTACGCGGCGTGCATATGACCTTCCCAAGCGAGACGTTTTACCCGGAAAAATGGTGGACCGTCAATTATCTCGACGCCCTAACCGGCGCAAGCGACGCCGGCGGCACACGCCTGCAACTCACGCCGTCGCAGTTCCTGGCCGATCCGGGCAGCATCAGGGGCACGATCCGCTACTACGATCAGCCGGTCAGTTTCCGGCTCTACTACAGCGACCAGACCGCCGCATTCAGCGACGGCAGCAACCCGGCGTTGGCCGGCCCGCCGGCATTGCCGAGTGTCCAATTCGAGCGCGACGGCGCGATCGTGCGTTTCCGCGTCGCAACGGGCGGCAGCCTGCCGCTACGTGAGGTCTACGTGACCTACAGCGCCGATTCCGGCCCATTTGCCGGGCGCTGGCAATCGTTGCTGCTCAGCCCCGATGCCGGCGATCCGACCCTCTGGGTTGGCCAATTGACGATCCCCGCCGGCAGCGACAACGTCCAGTTCTTTGTGCAGGCAGCCAACGCCGCCGGCTTCACCGCGCTGAATACCAACCTGGGGCTGTACTTCAACGCAGGCGGCCAGAGCGCAACCAATGACGTGATCGCGCCGCCACCGCTGCCGGGAGCGATCAGCGGCGATAACGCCGTGGCAACCAGCCTCGGCTTGAACCTGCCCGCCAATCCGACCTATGGTCTGCCAGGGAGTTTCACAGCCACCCTGAGCACGGCAAGCGCCGCAGATCGCAGTGGTCAGGAACTGATCTTACGGGTCGGTAGCCAGACCGCCGGCGCATTCACCGACGCAAACGGCGCCGCGACATTCAACCTGACCATGATCGGCACCGGAAGCCAGCCGGTAGCGGTGAGCTTCGGCGGCACGACAGCACTGTTGCCGGCGCAGTTCGAAACCAGCGTCAGCGTCGCCAAGCAGCAGCCGAACCTGAGTGCCCCCGACGCAGTACAAAGCGCCTTCGGTACACAGGCTAGCCTGGCGGCGGCGTTAACCGATGCGGCCGGCGGTATTCGATCAGCCCGCCTGTACTTGCAGGTCAACGGCCAGGTCATCTCGGCGCTCACCAATCCCGAGGGCCGGGCGGATCTCGCCTTCCCGAGCCTGCCGCCGGGGATCTACCAATACAGCGTCTCCTATCTACAGGTGCCGACAGCGGGCGGACTAGTGGAAGAGAACGATCCACGCTATTTGCCGGCAAGTTCCGGTGGTATGCTGAATGTCACGGGTGGGATCGAGACAACAATTGAAAGCGGGCCGACGGGCAGCATCAGCGACTCGGCGGTTACGATCAGTTTCAGCGGCAGCGGCGGGAGCGACGTGAGCTTTATGTGCAGTCTGAGCTTCGCGGGAGCACCCGCCGGTTACGAACCCTGCACCAGCCCGGTGCGCTATGTAGGCCTTGCGAACGGCAATTACACCTTTAGCGTCCAGGCGATTACAGCCGATCAGTCAGTTGATCCGACCCCGCCAAGCATCAGTTGGGAAGTAGCCCAATTCCTGTACCGAGCGCACCAACAGGGCGCGCGGGTCTGGATCGAGCGAAATGTCGTCCTGGCCGGTTTAGGCGATTACGACGGCTCGCAGAAAGACGGATGGGCATTAGTTGGGCGCACGAATGGCGCCGCCGACAACGGCCAGTTACGCGGGTTCTATGTCGAGAATGGGGTACCCTATGCGCTTGTGTTTAACCGCAGCAAGAACAAAGGCGATCGCTGTATCCTGCTGACTCCCCGTTCGCTCGACGTTGTGAAGAAGGGTCAGACGCGCATGCTGCTCAACCTCAACGACAACTACGCTCCATGCCCGGCGGCATTCAACCCGCCGCTGGAACAACTTCCATAAGCTGAGGCGCGCAGACCAACGGTGGGTATGATCGACGAAAAGACTGAAACGAGCTTGAAGGCTATTCCTTCAGGCCCGTTTCGGTCTTTATCGCTGGCGCTTAGAACTCAGATGGAGGCATACCCTGGAATCGCCACTTGCATACATTCCCATTGATCGCCGCCTGGCAATCGCCGCTGATCGCCGTCTGCCCGAGCGCAGTAGCGGCGCAGCCCTGTTCGCCGACATCTCCGGTTTTACTCCGCTGACGGAAGCTCTGGTGCGTGCACTCGGCCCACAGCGCGGCGCCGAAGAATTACCGCGCCAACTCAATCTGGTGTACGACGCGCTGATCGCCGAGGTTTGGCGCTACTGCGGCGCCGTGATCAATTTTGCCGGCGATGCGATCACCTGCTGGTTTGCCGACGAGCAAGCGGATGCCGGCGGCGAATCACAATCGAGCGCGGCCCTGCGCGCCGCCACATGCGGCCTGGCGCTCCAGCGGGTGATGCAGAACTTCGCCGCAATCACGATCGAGGGCGCCGGAACAGTGCGCCTGGCGATCAAAGTCGGTATTGCCTGCGGTGCGGTGCAACGCTTTGTGGTGGGCAGCCCCGAAGTGCAACTACTTGATGTTATGGCCGGCGACACGCTGCAACGCATGGCCGCCGCCGAGCACCAGGCCCAACAAGGCGAAGTTGTGATCGATGCCGCTTGTGCGGCTGTATTGGGTGCTGCGGCACAGCCCGGCGCGCAACGCACCGATGAGAACGGCCAGCATTTTGTGGTGCTGAACGATCTTGCCGCCGTAGCGCACATGGCTTCCTGGCCGAATATCGCCGCAACCGACATCCCGGAAGCGGTCTGGCGGCAGTGGCTTATCCCACCGGTCTATGAGCGACTGAATGCCGGACTCGGCGACTTTCTGACCGAATTACGGCCTGCGACGGCGCTCTTTCTGCGCTTCGGCGGGATCGATTTCGACCATGATCCATTGGCGGAAGAGAAACTGAACAGCTTTATTTTGTGGGCGCAACGCGTGTTGCAGCGCTATGACGCCTATATGCTGCAACTGACGGTTGGCGATAAAGGCAGCTTCTTTTATGCCTCCTTCGGCGCGCCGGTTGCCCACGAAGATGATCCGGCGCGCGCGATCCTGGCGGCACTGGAACTGCGTGAGCCACGTTTCAGCTTTATCGAGCCGGTTCAGATCGGCCTCAGCCTTGGTCGCTGTCGTACCGGCGCCTACGGCGGGCAAAACCGGCGCACCTATGGTGTGCTGGGCGATGAGGTCAATATGGCTGCCCGGCTCATGCAGGCGGCCCAACCGGGCCAGGTGATCGTCAGTCCGGCACTACGCCGGGCCACCGGCGAGCGCTTTAGCTGGGAAATGCTGCCGCCGCGTCAGGTGAAGGGCAAGAGCGAACCAGTCACGCCGTACCGGCTGATCGGCATGGAACAGCAGCGCATCAGGCTCCACGAGCCGCGCTACACATTACCGATGGTCGGGCGCCAGAGCGAATTACAGTTTATCCTGGCCCGTTTGAATATGGTTGAACGCGGTCAGGGCCAGGCGATCGGCGTCAGCGCCGAAGCAGGTATGGGTAAATCGCGCCTGGTTGCCGAGGTGTTGCAGGCGGCGCAGTTACGCCGGTTGTTGATCTACGGCGGCGAAGCCCAGTCGTACGGCACAAACACGCCCTACCTGGCCTGGCGCAGTATCTGGCATGGTTTCTTCGGGCTTGATGATCATGCTGCGCCGGTCGATCAGATCGCGACGCTGAATCTTGCCCTGGCCCGGATCGATCCCGCATTGTTGCCGCGTCTGCCGTTGCTGGGGCCGGTGCTCGGCCTGGAGATTCCCGACAATAGTCTTACCCGCGACTTCGACGCTCGCTTGCGCAAAGAATCGCTTGAGGCGCTGCTGGTAAGTTGTCTGCGCGCCCGTGCTGCCGAATTGCCGGTGCTGATCGTGCTTGAGGATTGCCACTGGCTTGATGTGGCCTCACGCGATCTGCTCGAAGTCGTCGCCCGCGCGGTCACGTCGCTGCCGGTGCTGATTCTGATGGCCTACCGGCCGCCGCAAGTGCCGCAATTAGGCGCGCTGGCGATCACAGCCCTGCCGCATTTCCGCGCGATCAGCCTCGATCACCTGACGGTGGAAGAAGTGACCGAACTGGTTCGCCTGAAGCTCAGTCAGTGGCTCGGCGACGAACACGAGGCGCCGACGGAACTATTAGATCGGGTGAATGCCCGCGCCCAGGGCAATCCATTCTATGTTGAAGAATTGTTGAACTACATACGCGATCAAGGGGTCGATCCGCAGGATGCGGCGGCCATCGACCGCTTAGATTTGCCGACCAGCCTGCAAAGCCTGGTGCTGAGCCGTATCGACCGGCTGAGCGAGAGCCAGAAAACCCTGATCAAGGTTGCCAGTGTGATCGGGCGCCTGTTCCGCGCCGCCGTTCTCTGGGGCGTTTCGGCTTTTTTCGGCCAGCAAGAGCGCGTGCGCCGCGAACTGGAGCAACTGAGTGCGATCGAGCTCACGCCGCTCGACACGCCCGACCCTGAATTAACCTACCTTTTCAAGCATATTGTCACCCAGGAGGTAACCTACGAGAGTCTGCCCTTCGCAACTCGGGCGGTGCTGCACGAGCAGATCGCGCAACACCTCGAAGCAGTGTCCGGCGAACGCAACCTGCCGATCGACCTGCTGGCCTTTCACTACGACCGCAGCGAAAATCAGGTGAAACGGCGCGAATACCTGCGCCGGGCCGGCGAAGCCGCCCAGGCGATCTACGCCAACAGCGCCGCGATCGACTACTACAGCCGGCTCCTGGCGCTCTTGCCCGAGGATGCCCAGGTTGAGCCGTTGCTCAGATTGGGCCAGGTACAGGAAACAGTCGGCGAGTGGGATGCGGCCGACGGGCGGTATCAACGGGCGCTGGCGATTGCGGAAGGTAGCGATGACCGATCGATCATTGCCCGCTGTCGCGCGCTTTGCGGCGAACTACGGCGCAAGCAGGGCCGTTATACGGAAGCCCGCCAGTGGATCGAGCGGGCGCTGGCCGAGTTCAGCGCCGGCGCCAATCGAGCCGGCCTGGCCGAGACGCTCAACTACGCCGGTAATCTGGCCTTGCACCAGGGTGAGTATGCCCTGGCCGGCAGCCATTATGAGGCTTGCCTGACGATCCAACGCGAGATCGGCGACACCGTTATGGGGGGCCGGGCGCTCAGCAACTTAGGGATTATCGCCTTTCATCAGGGCAACGCCGAACTCGCCCGCCGGCGCTTTGAAGAGAGCCTGGCCGTGCGCCGCGCGGTCGGCAATCCACTCTGGATCGCGAACTCGTTGGGCAACCTGGGCATGCTGGCGATCGAAGCGGGCGATTATGCGGCGGCGCAGCCGTTTGTCGAAGAATCGCTGGGCCTTGAGCGCGCCACAGGTGATCGCGCCGCGATTGCGATCTCGCTCAACAATCTCGCCAAGATCCAGATCGCCCTGGGCGATAGCGCCGGCGCACGCCGGACACTCGCCGAGGCGCTGATGATCAACCGCGACCT
This sequence comes from Oscillochloris sp., assembly GCA_012032775.1. Lineage (GTDB taxonomy): Bacteria > Chloroflexota > Chloroflexia > Chloroflexales > Chloroflexaceae > JAAUQO01. The sequence goes on from JAAUQO010000040.1 coordinate 10,408, forward strand.
GGCAGATCAGTGGGCGCTGGCCTATCTGCTGGAAGACTCAGGGGTTTTGGCGGCGCGCGTCGGTGCTCCGGAACAAGCGCTGCGCCTGGCGGCGGCAGCGGCGGCGCTGCGCAACGCGATCGGCGGCCGCTCTCGCCACCCGAACAGGAGCAACTTGACGCGGCATTGGCGCCGGCACGGGCTGCACTGAGTGCGGCCGAACAGGCGGCGGCCGGCTCGCAAGGGGCCGCAATGACCGCAGAACAGGCCGTCGAAGAAGCACTACAAATCTAACCTGCACCAATTCCGCATTCCGCATTTGCGTTAGGCACCACCGGCGGCCAGCAAACGGGTTTGCAGGAGGTCGATATTGCGGCGCTTGCCGGCATCACGGTACTTGCGGGCTGCCGCTGTCCAGTACGTATGGGCGCGCAAAAACCCAAACTGGGCCGCATACCATTCTGCGTCGCCCATTGGTCGTAGGTATGCGGCCGTCTCGGCACGCAACGCTTGATTACGTTGGGCGAAATCGGCCCGACCCAACACATCGAGATCGGCATCGGCGACAACCTGCTCGGAGATCGTCTGCGGCATCTGCGGGATTCTGGTTGCGGCGATCATGCCGGCGATCTCGTTGATCTGCGCCGCACAATAGCCATACACCGGCAACATTTCGGCGGCAATCGCAATACTGTGGGTCTCGTGATTGTGACGCGCAATCACAAAACCGATATCGTGATACCAGGCCGCAGTCTGCACCAATAACAACACCTCGGATACCAATCCGAGGCGTTGCGCCAGATATGTTGCCGCCACAACCACGTCATCACACGTATGCGTCAACGAGTGATACGTCAGGTGCGGCGAAAGCTCGCGCTTCAAGCGCTCACGAGCGTAGTGGGCAGCGCCTGCAAGATCCGGCATAGGCATGCAGTTTGCTTCCGTATCGATAGCCGCTGTATTCCGATCAGAATACCGCATGCCCGGCGCCGAGTGCGCGGTTTTGTTCGACTTAATGCAGCAGGGCTTCGATCGCGCCGATACCTAAGGCGCGGGCCACCGACACCCGATGCATGCCGTCGATCACATAGGAGCGGTCGGCGATCTGCACCAACTCAACCGGCGGCAAGCCGGCGCCGCTGAGAAACGCCACCGCCACAGCCCAATCCCTGCGGCGGGTTCATGACAATAACTCGGTATAAGCCGGCGGAAAGATCAACCCAAAGCGCTCGACGGCGACGGTGGCAAGGATCTGGGTTCGCCCGATGTCGGGAAAGCGGGCCGGATCGATCTCCGCCTGTAGCAAGCGCGCCGGGCGAATACGCCCATGGCCGCTGGGACAGGTAAAAAAGCGCTTCCCGGCGTACACTTGCCTGATTGTGCGCAGCGGCGGCGGAATAATCGCCGTGCTGAAGGGCAATGTTGGGCCGGCGGCGCGTAGCTGAAACCGGGCGATCGAGCCGCGCTGATCGAACACATGCACATGGTCGGTCGCAGCGATACGGCTGAAATCAAACCCGGCCTGTTCCTTCGGCATGCCCCAATTAGCCCGGCCGCCAACCACACTTGCCAGGGTCGAAACCAGGATCGCGCTGATGGTAAAGGGCGCGATCCGGCCTGAACCGCGCAAGCGGGCCGGAATACAGAGCAGTTCATCATACGGCCCAACCGGCGAGGATGTGTAGCGCACAATCATCAGCGCGCCGATCCCGCCCAGCGCCTGTGGCAGCAACTCCGCCGGCAGGTGCGCATCACGCGCCACAAAGCTGCGCCCGGCGCGAAACAACACAATAAACCCGCTGCCCGTCAGGTGCCAGGGCGCGGGAATGATCGGCGTTTCCAGGTTGTTGCAGTCGGCATTTTGGGTCATTCTGAGCACCAGTTGGCCGGCATCACGCCTCAAGTATCTCCAAAATCCTACGAATAAGCGCCAGATCGGCCTCATCAAGCCCATTGGTAAGCGGGTTCAGTTTACGCTGGCCCTGCCAGATTTTCTCGACCGGCTTACGGATCTGCCAGCCCTTGCGCTCAAGATCCTGAAGCGTCAACTCGATCTCGTCGCGTTCGCTCAGATCCCCGCGCGCCACGGCTGCAATCCCCTGCAAAAGCGGCTCGAACTGCTGGAGCGCATCACCGACGCCTTCGTCGCCGCCGGGGTCGCGCACGATCCCAACGGCCACCAACCGCTCGAAGATAATCTCCTGCTCGGCGGCCGACAGCGCACCAAGGGCGAATTGCAATGCCGCGCCGTCGCCGCGCTCGATTGCGCCACGCACCGCCGCCGGCAAACTTTCCAGGAACTCCGGCGTGATTTCGGCGGCGACATCATCGGCGGCGACTCGATGGCGGGCGGCGAAATCGGCCAACCCCATGCCGTCGAACAATTCAGCCGCCTCTTGCAGATACGGTCGCGCCAGATCAGCACGGCCCATACGGCGCAGCGCCCAGCCGTAATTCCCGATCTGCGCGGCGGCCGCATACTGTTCGCCGGCGGCCCAATAAATCTTTACCGCCCGGTTGAGCAACTCCGTCGCCTGCGGCAGATCGCCCCGCGTGAGCAACTGCTTGCCGCGCGCAATCAGGCGATCGGCTTGTTGTTTGGGTGTTTCCATAAGAATATATCTGTGATGGATGGGCTTTGCTACCGCAACCGTCACAAACTCGTTTGCACCAGGCGTTGGCGCCGTTCGGGGCGCTGCTGGCCGATCGCTGCCAGACGCGCGGCGAGTTGTTCCAGGCTGATCAAGTTATGAACCGGCAGAAAATCATCGACGAACGGCAGAGCCGCCTGCATGCCGAGTGTCAACGGCTGATACCCGGCGTGGCCAAGTAATGGGTTAAGCCAGATCAGGCGATGGCACGAGCGCTGCAACCGATCCATCTCGCGCGAAAGTATCGTCGGATCACCGCGATCCCAACCATCGGAGATCAACATCACCACCGGACCACGGCCCAGCACCCGCCGGCCCCAACGGAAGTTGAACTCGCGCACTGCCTCGCCGATCCGGGTTCCGCCGCTCCAATCGACAACCTGTTTACTCACGGCATCAACCGCATCGTCGATATCCTTGTGGCGCAACTGGCGCGTGATCCTGGTCAGGCGCGTGCCGAACACAAACGCCTCAACCTCGCCGAGACGTGCGGCGACCGAATGCGCGAACTGAAGCAAGATCCGCGAATAGCGTTCCATACTGCCGCTGATATCGCAGATGACCACCAGCGGCCGTGGCTCGCTCCGCGTCTCGCGCCGGGCAAGATCAAGCGGCTCACCGCCATAGCGCATGTTCTGGCGCAGGGTGCGCCGCATATCGAGCCGGGCGCCGCGCCGATCAGGGCGGGTGCGCCGGGTACGCCGTTCTTCGACCTTCCAACGCATCGAGCGGATCAAGCCTTTGCACGCCTGAACTTCTTCCCAACTAAACTGGGCGAAATCCTTTTTGCGGAGCGCTTCGCCGCGGCTGTAGGTAAGTTGCAACTGCAACTCTTCCTCTTGCTGCTCCTGTTCCTCGTCCTCATCCTCGGGCGGGGTTTTGCGTTTGGGCAAACGCAATTGGCGGCGCGGAATCTTCACCTGTGGAACAAGCATCTTCAGCAGTTCTTGTTCCATATCGGCGCCTACGGCATTACGCCAGAAAAACTCGAACGCCGCCTCGAACAACGGCAGATGCTCGCGCTGCAAGATCAGCATGCAGCGCAGCGTGGCCTTAAAATCCTCGCGCCGCATCAGACTGACATGCTCAAGCGCCGCGATCAGATCGACCATCTGGCCGGGACTGACCGGCACGCCCATCTCGCGCAACAAATAGCCGAACGCCAGCACATGGCCGGCCAGATTTCCACCCTGCTGTTCTAGGATTTCGCTCATACCTATTATTGTAACATAGCCGTCCGAGCGGGTATCAGACACGCCGGGGGCGCGGTTCGCCCGTTTCACCGGCAAATCGAGCCACAGGATCGCCTGCAACACTGGCCGTAGATCCAGCGTCATACGGGCAGAGACGTGGAACCGACAATCAAGGAGTAATACAATGGATACGACTCGACGCATTACCCGCAGCCGCACCGACCGCATGGTCGCCGGTGTTGCCGGAGGGCTGGCCGCCTATCTCAATATCGATCCGATGATCCTGCGCATCGCCTTTGTGGTGCTGGCGTTGATAAACGGCTTCGGCGCCGTGCTCTATCTGGCGCTCTGGCTGATCGTACCGAACGAAGACAACCCCGGCGTCGCCCGCGATAACCTGTCGGTTGCCGTCGGCGAGATGCAAGGCATGGTTGAGGATCTGGTGGCCCGCGTCCGCAGCGCATTCCAACGCTAACCACAGACACAAAGGGCGGTAGGGGCAGAGCATGCCCTTACCGCCCTGTTTGACCAAATCACAACCTTCAGATATGCTTGCCATGCTACGGTCGGCAATGCGCCGAGGCCGGAATCCCCAATCTTGTTATGCGGCGTTGCTCTTTCGTACAGTTCTTTGTGTTGGTTGCCCTGCTGTCCGGCTGCGCTGCACCGCCGGCACCGCAACCCACGCCTGCGCCAACGGCCACACCGCAAACCCGCCCCACAGTTGCCGCCGTTGCGCCAAGCGTCACATCTGCGCCGCGCCCCACCGGTGCCGCAACCGTGGTTCCCGAGTTACCCAGCCCAACCCCTGAACCGCGTGATCCGATCTTCGATCCGCGCCGGATCAGCTATGCCCACAATTTTGCCCTGGACGAAATTCAAGCCTATCTCGACGAGCGCGGCAGCGTTCTGGCAACTGTGCGCTTCCAGGTCGGCGATCGATCGATGTCGTTCGCCCATGTGCTAACCGGGATCAGCAGCCTGTATAGTATCAATCCGGCGCTGTTGCTCGCATTACTGGAGTTGCACGGCGGCCTGGTGACAAACGGCCAACCTTCCGCCGATGCCCTCGGCTTCGCAATGGGCTACCGCGCTGATAACGGCAATCGCCGCGGCCTGAACAGCCAGGTACGTTGGGCCGCCCGCGAGTTACGTTACGCAGTACGTGATTATGATGCGGCGGTGCGTGCAATTGCGCCATTGCCGCCGCTGCGTTTCGCCGACGGCAGCAGCCAGGAAGTAAGCAGCGAAATGGCGTTCAGCCGCTATGTGCTCGGCCGCATTCTTGCGCCCACCACCAGCCCCGGCAATCTTGGGCCGCGCATGGATCAATTGGTCAGCACCTATACACGTCTGTTTCATGATCCACGCGATCCGCCCGGCGATTGGCCGGCTCCCGCCGAACCATTCTTAACCAGCCCGATGGATCAGCCGGCCCGGATCACCTCATTCTTCGATCACAACACGCCGTTTCTGCGCGTTAACGGCTCGATCGATACCTTCTGGGGGCGCAGCGAAACCGATGTCGCGTTCGCCTACGATGGCCATACCGGCTGGGATTATGCCATGGCCCCGCCCGAGCGGGTGATCGCCGCTGCGCCGGGCAAGGTGATCTTTGCCGGGAATTCCGACGACGGCTGTGCGACTCCGGCCCGCGCCGTGATTATCGACCACGGCAACGGCTACCGCAGCTTATACTGGCACCTCTACCGGATCAGTGTCGAGCCGGGCCAGCAGATCGAGCGCGGCGCCGAGGTTGGGATCGCCGGCGAGAGCGGTTGCGCGATCGGCGCGCACCTACACTTGCAGATACAGTACCTGGGCCGCGATGTCGATCCCTATGGCTGGTGCAGCCCAAATCCCGATCCCTGGGCAACAAGCCCGGCCGGGCAGATAAGTGTCTGGCTCTGGTCGGATATGCCGTCGCCGTGTGGTTCGCCGCCGCCCGGCACAATTGTCGTGGATGATGGCGGGCCGGGTTTTCTGAGCAGCGGTGATTGGGCGCCGAACGAGGTCGGTTATGGCGGCGGCTCGCGCTCGGCGGGTGGGAATTTCGCCGGCAGTAGTGCCCGACCATGGCTGGCGGCTCTGCCGGTTGCGCCGGCAGTTGCGATCTGGCAGCCGGAATTGCCGGCAGCGGGCGAGTACCGTGTGATCGCCTATATTCCGTATGCGCTCAATGGCTTTGACGAGTCCGAGGAAATGCGCTATCTGATCCGCCACGAAGACGGCGAGACACTGGTGACGATCGACGCGGAAGCGTTGCGTAACTGGTGGGCCGATCTCGGCACCTACCGCTTCGATCCCGCTCACAGCCCCCTGGTAAGCCTGAGTACCCTTGCCGGCGACAATCGCCGCGGCATCTGGGTTGACGCAGTGGCATTTGTGGCGCTGCCCTGAACCGGTGCGGTGCCGTTGCGGCAAAATCGCAACAGCACCGCATCAACCCACCTACGTCCCAACCCCAATCAGCACATTCGAGATCACCAGCACCAGCAATACGCTCAACGAAGCCAGCGGCGCCCAACGGCCCAGGCTGCGCAAAGGATTGCGCTTGCCGACGGCCATATGGGCCAGGCCGGCGGCCAGAATGCCGATGATCGGGTGCAAAATAAAGGGAAATCCGAGATAGAGCGCCTGCGTCTCAGGGCCGGTTGACAACAGAATGTAGACCCAGTAGATGATCCCCAGGGTAACCTGAATATCAACCAGCACCGGGAAGATCCGCGCCACCGGACCGGGGGCGGCATGAGACTTGTACGTCACCGTCAGGTAGATCGCCGCCGCCACCACCAGCAACGGCAACACCATTTCGCCGAAAATGCTGTGAATTTGAAAGATCACGCCCATCTGCCAACACACCTTCCAGACCGTACGGATCGCGGTTCGATTGCCATACGGAATAATTAGTCAGAACTGACTATCGAACACCCCGATTGTATCCGCCTTCACAAAAAATGTCAATGCGGGGAGGCTGCACCACCCCGCATCGATGTTCCGGTAGTACTGACGACTACGTGGCCGACATCACCGGAATACGTATTAAAGCGGATCGTTGCGTTTCAGCCGTTCGTAGAGTGCGATTGTTTCGGGCAGGGGTTCGATCCCAAGATCATCCTGGAGTGCTTGCAGACAGCGGGAATAGGTACGCAAGGCCTGCGAGCGACTACCGGCGCGAGCGTGGGAGCGCATCAACGTCTGATAGGCCTCTTCATAACCGCGATCACGGCGCAACACCTGTTCACACAACTCGATCGCAGCCGACTGCTCGCCGGCGCTGCTCATCTGCTCGGCATAACGCACCGACGTTGCCAGAAAGCGCGCCAGCAACCGCTCGCGCTCCTCGGTTGTCCAGGGATCATAGAGCGACTCGGCCAGGTAATCGCCGCGATAGAGTTGAACCGCAATCTGCGCGTTCCGACGCGCGAAATCAGGCTCATCGCGGGCGGCGGCACCGGCGACACGTAACTCAAACTCATCGACATCGATCCAGACGCCATACGAAGGCGCGAAACTGTAGGCGAGACCCTGGCGGCGAATGAAGAACGGCGCCGTGCGCGGCGGGCGCTGCGGCTCAAGGGCGGTGTTGAGCGCATTCAGCGTAACTTTGAACTGGCGTTCGGCGGCCTCTAGATCGGCATCGGGCCAAAGCCAGGCACAGATCTGCTCGCGCTGAATCCAGGTGCCGCGATAGGTCAGCAGGAGTTGAAAGAGTTGGCGGGCCTTTTCACGTTGCCACTCGCGGGCCTGAATCTCCTGGGCGCCGCGCCGCACCCGAAACGTGCCAAGCATCTGCACCCGCAAAGTATAACCGGGATGGTAATCATCGACCGCATCATCGCCGGCAATAGTGGGAAAGCCCTGACGCAAAAGCCGGCGGGACAGTTCGGCCGGCCGGGCAAGGTACGCCCGCGCAACAGCAGCGGCACCAGCGCCGCCATATCGCGGGGGCCGAACATACTCGGTGCAACCAGCACCCCGGTAAACCCACCACTCTCTACGGCTGCGAACAGTTGCTCCGTCAAGCGATCGGCGCGCTCCAGATTACCGCGACGCAAGGCGGCGAGCGCCTGCCAGAGCGACACCATCGCCAGGCCATACCGGTCGTGGCCGCGTGCAAAGCGCGTACGCGCCTGTTCCAACCACTCTTCGCTACGCGGATCATCGGCCGAAACGGCAGCCCCGCCGAGGGCCAGCAGAATCAGCGCCGCCGTCCACTCATCGCCGGCAGTTGTCGCGATTTGCAAACCCTCGCGAGCCTCAGCCTCGGCGCGCGGAAGATCGCCATTATGCCCGGCAAGCAAAGTCAAACCCAGGTGGCCCTCGGCACGGGTGCGATCGACACTCACCTGCTGGATCAGCTTGAGTGCGCGGGCATAATGCTGGCGGGCCGGGGCCGGATCGTGGCCGGCCACCAACTGAAAAGCGTGGCTCAGGCGCATCTCAGCGATCGCCATCGTTAGCGGTAACCCCGATTGCTGAGCCTCAAACAACCCGCGCTGGGCCATAGCCAGCGCCCGTGTCCCGCTGCCGAGCATGGCATAAATCAGCGCCAGCAGTAAGAGCGGCTCGCGATGGGCGCCGCCACCGCTCCCGCCGATTAAACTTCGCTCGCCACCCTCAACAAACACCGCATCGCCGCCGGCCCGTTCCGACCAGATCAGGGCTTCGAGTTGCTGGCGGGCTTCATCCAGGCGCCCGGCTCGCAGCAGCAACCGCGGCGGCAGCACCTGCGATCCGGCCGAACGCATCCCCGCTTCAGCGGGCGCCGGATATTCAATCCGGCGGGCCGCCAACTCAAGGATCAGCGCCACATCGGCCCGCCCGCGATTGGCCCAATTCTCCGCCTGCATACGCACCAACTCGGCCCGTTCGGCCAGTCGCTCCCGCGGTAATAACTTCAATGCCCGCTTCAGCAAAGCCGTCGCCGGCGCCGGTTGCACCGTATCCAGATAGACCTCGGCCTGACCGCGTAGCGCCTGCACCCGTCCATCGAGATCACCGGCGGCGCTGTAACGCTCTTCGGCGCGACGATACGTCTTCAGGGCAAGCTCATAATGGCCAAGCCGGCGTAATGCAGCGGCATGAACCGCGATCAACGCCGGGTGATCGGGATGGGCCACAGCGAGTTGTTTCGCCCAGGTCAACAGTTGATCGGCCTGACCGGCGGCCAGCAAGGCCGGGGTCGCCTCGATCAAGGCAGTTATGGCGGCGGGATCGGCCGCCAGGATCAGGTGATAAAGAGCATCGGCCGCGTGGCCCTGCCGCTGCTCAGCCGCAGCAGCGCGCCGATGATCGGCCATCCATTGGGCCTGATCACGACACGCGATACGCTGTAGAAAGGCATGAAACACCGGATGAAACGCCGGCACGTCCGCTAAATCGCGATCCACAAAGAGCCGGCGCTGCCGAAGTTCATCAAACAGCGCGTCAACATCACCATCAAGCAACGCCGCACAGACCGGCCGCTCCAGACGCTGCAACGGCGCAATATGGATCAACGCCTGTCGCAACCAGTCCGGCAGCGGATCGAACACTTCATAGCGCAGAAACGTATCAAGATCGGTCACGGCCGCCGAACGATCGTTCAGGCCAAGGGCCGCGCGCCAATCGGCAGCCGCGAGCGCGGCCTGAATCGCAACCGGCCAACCATGGGTCAGCGCAATCAAGGCATCAAGATCGGCCGGCGCTGAGTGTCCATCCAATTCATACAGTGCGCGCGCCTCATCGACGGTAAATGCCAGCGCGGCAGGTTCGATCATCAGCAATTGCCCGCGCAGCCGCGCCACCGCAAGAGTCGGCAATTGCGGTTCAAGCCGCGAGACCAGCGCAATATGCAAGCGCGGCAATTGTGCCGCGATCAGATGCACAATCAGATCAATCAGCAGCGGTTGTTCATTAAGCACCTGATAATCATCGATCACCAGCAACGTCTCATCGGTCAATGCAGTTGCCAGATCGTTCAACAACCCTTCAAGTGCATGATAGATATCGGACTGAGCGAACGCCAGCGCGAGCCGACCTTCATCAACCGGCGCAACCGTGCGAAAGGCAGCAGCAAGATGCCGCAAAAAGGCTTGCGATTCATCGCCGGGAGCAGCCCGCAGCCAGGCCGTCGGCCAACCGCCGTGATCGGCCAGCGCCGCCAGCGCCATACTCTTGCCGCCGCCGGGTGGCGCAAGCACCAACGTCAGCGGATATTCCAACGCCGCAGCCAGAGTCAGTTCCACACGCGGACGGCGCAGCAAGCGCGCCGGCCCTACCGGCGGTGCCAGGCGTGTAAGGCGCAAGCCTTCGTTATTGAACTCGTTTGTAACCACTGGGGATAGCATGCAATATGGATAAGCGGCTTCGTTGCGCCGATTGTACGATGAAGGATTACAACTATGGCGAACAATAGTGATGGGTTCCCGAGCGACAAGGATCGCCCGGCCTTCACCGACCCTAGCGACGCAGTCGTTCGTTCCGTGCGAGCGTGGAACGAACTCTTTGCGGCGAGCACCGATATGGCTTTCGACCTGGTTTTGAAGAACTGGGATTATAGGCGCAGCCTGCGCGGCGCCGCCGATCAGGCCGTCGCCGATACCCTGAAAGTCCAGCAGCGACTCTCCAAAGAGATGCTGCAAGCCTGGCAGGGCTACGCGAGCGACATCCAGGATCTCCTCGACCAGGCCAACCGTGACAAGAAGTAAAAGGTAAAAGGTACGCGGAAGTTCGCTTCCGGAGTACCTTTTACCTCTTTCCGATTACATATACACACCGCCATTGACATTGATCTGCTGGCCGGTGATATAGTCGGCGTCGGTGGCCAGAAACAGAACCGCCTTCGCGATCTCATCGGGCATGGCAAAACGGCCCATCGGGATGCGCGCCTTAATCTGATCCTGAACATTATCCGGCACTTTGGAGAGCATATCGGTCAGGGTAAAGCCCGGCGCAAGAGAATTGACTGTGATGTTATATTTGGCTAACTCAAGTGCCGCCGTCTTGGTAAAGGCGATAATCCCGCCTTTACTAGCGCCATAGTTGGCCTGGCCGAAATTTCCGGCCTGCCCGACATAGGAACTGATATTGATGATCCGGCCGAATTTCTGCTCGATCATCGTCGGCATTGCGGCAGTCGTACAGTAGTAGACGCTATTCAGGTTATTGTTGACAACACTCAGCCAATCGTCGTCGGTGAGTTTACGGAGGGATTTGTCGCGGGTGATACCGGCATTGTTGACCAACACATCGAGCCGGCCCCACTGATCGAGCACTTTCTTCACCATGCCCCGTGCGGCTTCGGAATCGCTGACATTGGCCTGAATCAGCATCGATTCGCCGCCCATTTCGGCGATCTGATCGGCCACTTCGCGGGCCGCAGCTTCACTGCTTTGGTAGTTAATCACCACCTTCGCGCCTTCGCTCGCCAACATCAGCGCAATTGAACGGCCAATTCCCCGTGCAGCACCGGTAACAATCGCAACTCTACCGTCGATTCTGCCCATTCATGCCTCCTTAGGTTGTAAAGAGAAACAGCGGCACAACGCGGCAGTGCTGCGTTGTGCCGCTGAAACCTACATCCGCTCAAAGATCGCGGCGATACCCTGACCACCACCGATACACATCGTCACAAGAGCGTAGCGAGCGCCGGTGCGCTGCAACTCATACACCGCCTTCACCGTCAGGATAGCGCCGGTAGCGCCGATCGGGTGACCGAGTGAGATCCCGCTGCCGTTGGGATTCGTCTTATCCGCAGGCAATTCGAGATCACGGGCGACGGCAAGCGCCTGTGCGGCAAACGCCTCATTCACCTCGAAAATATCGATCTGATCCAGGCCGATCCCGGTGCGATCAAGCAGTTGGCGAACCGCCGGAACCGGGCCAATTCCCATATACTTCGGCTCAACGCCGACGTAGCTATAGCCAACCAGGCGGGCCAATGGCTTGTAGCCGCGCTTCTCGGCTACGCTGCGCTCCATCAGGATCACCGCCGCCGCCGCATCGTTAATGCTCGACGCATTACCCGCTGTTACCGAGCCGTCTTTTTGGAAAACCGGCCGTAACTTGGCCATCTTCTCAACAGTAACGTCGCGGCGCACATTCTCGTCGGTGTCGAACTGCTGGACGCCGCCCTTCACCTTGAGCTCAACCGGCATAATCTGGCTGGAGAAATAGCCGTTATCGAGCGCCGCCGCCGCCCGGCGATGACTCTCGACCGCCAATGCGTCCTGGGACTCGCGGGTGACTTCCCACTTCGCCGCGACATTCTCTGCCGTCACGCCCATATGGCAATCATCGAAGGGGTCGCTCAATGCGCCGACCATCATATCGAGCATCTTGGCGTCGTTCATGCGAGCGCCCCAGCGCATCGCCGGCACGCCATACGGGCTGCGGCTCATCACCTCGGCGCCGCCGGCCACGGCCGCATCGGCATCACCGAGGATAATCGCCTGTGACGCCGATATAATCGCCTGCAAACCACTGCCGCAAAGCCGATTCAACGTCAGCGCCGGGGTTTCAACCGGCAATCCGCCTTTGACCGCCGCCACACGGGCCAGGTACATATCGTGCGGCTCAGTATTAATGACATGGCCGAACACCGCCTGACCGATCTCGCCTGCTTCAACACCGGCCCGCGCTACCGCCTCACGAACGATCTGCGCTGCTAATTCACTCGGCGGCTGATCCTTCAAACTTCCGCCAAAGCTGCCAATGGCTGTGCGAACCCCACTGAGCACGACGACTTCGCGCTGGTTGCCCATAGCGACCTCCTTGTCGTACCGACGTCAGGGCGTCGGTACCCTGCTGGTCTCGTCACGCATGTAAATTGGGAGAATGTTGTGGAAACGTTGGTGGCTGGCATTATACCAGTATTTGTCGCAATCGTCTCACCTGTTATGTTTACTTAGAGTGGATTTTGCCGAGTTGCGCAAGTAAAATGTTGCTAAATATTCACTTTACGGCATCAGGGAGCGTTTTAACGAAGCGCATTCAGAAGAACAACAGGCGGTTTTGAGCCGAACAGTCCAGCTAATTTCAGCCGCAAATAGCCGATCGCCTCAGTTATTATTTCTCTACCCATGCGACGTAACTACAGTGTAACTTTCCATGATATAGTTCGCCAAGTTCACTGGTAACATTTAGTCAACATGTGCATTACCGCGAAGGAGGCGGCCATGGTTCAGCGCATTGAGGCGGGCAGCAGCGTAGCATTGCGAGACGGGCGATCGGTCGTTATCCGGGCACTCGATGAGCACGACCGTAATGCGCTAGATGCCTTCGGCAACACCCTGCCCCGCAACGACATTCTCTACCTTGAGGATGATTTCAGCAATTCGGAGATTATTTCGCGGCTGGTCAATGCATCGTACGCCGAGAATTGGCGGCAGATTGTCGCCACCAACGATCAGGGTGAGATTGTCGCCTATGCTGCCGCGCTGCAACTGCCCGGTTGGTCGGAACATGTGGCCGATATTCGGCTGATCGTCAGCCCGGCCTGGCGGCGCAGCGGGCTCGGCCGGCACCTGGCTCAGGCGATCGTCGAGGCCGCCCGCGACCTTGGCGTGAGCAAGGTGATCGTTGACATGCTCGCGGCGCAAACCGCCGGCCAGGCGATCTTCAGTCGGCTTGGCTTCGCCGTCGAAGGTCAGCTCGCACGCCATGCAATCGATCGCGACGGCAATTTGCACGATATCGTGATTATGTCGGCATTTGTACGGGTGTAGTCGGCGAACCGCGTGTCGTAGGAGGTGAGCATGCTTGCCCTCTACGACGCGCCCTTCCGCAGCGCACGTAATCCCGCCGCCATCAACCCCAGACCGCCAACAACGATCATCCCCGCCACAATCCAGGCCCTCGTTCCGGCAATTTCCGAGCGCGGCAGATACCAAAACCACAGATCGGCAAGATGCTGATTGGGCGGATCATAGTACCAGGCCCAGCGCGCGCGTGGTTCGGTCGGCAATGGGGCAATCGCCCGGTCGTGTAGCTGTGCTGCGACGCCGCTGCTGGTAACGGCGCGCAATGCGCCAAGTTGCGGCCCAAGATCGTCGGCCCGCAGGCTGAAGCCGACCGCCAGTGGATTCCAGGTGGTCGCCGCAACCGTAAGCATGGCCCGCTCCGGCAGCAAGATTGCGTAGCGCCGCAACTGTCCGGCCGGCAGCGGCCCAAGATCACGCCCATTCAACGCCAGACGCAACTCGCTCCCCGGCGCCTCCGGCGGTCGCCGATCGTCGAGACTGAAACGCAGGCGCTGCACCTCGGCGCAACTGATCGCGGCTGCGGCGCCACTGCGGCGCGGCAAAATCGTGCCGGCCGGATCTTCACTCGGGTACCACCCATCACCCACGGCACAGTAGGGTGGCGCCACGCGATAATTGCTCCAGCGATCCAACAACACCCGCCAGTGGCCTACCAGCGGCGATCCGCTCACACCATAAAGCCGATCGATCTCGCCCGGCATCACGATATAGGTGTTGAAATTGAGCAGGATCGCGCCGAGATTGCCGACAACGCCAAGTAAGCCGAGCGCCAACGCAATCCCGCGCCGCAACCGGCGCATCTCAAGCGCCGCAACCCCCGCGCCCAACAACAGCAACGGCGCGATCACCGGCAACAAAAAGCGCGGCCCCCAGACCCCGCCGCCTTCCCACTCGCCCCAGCGGGCATACAACAGCATGTGCGAAAGAAACAGCGCCCAACCCAGAATCACCAGATCGCGCCGCCCGCGCCGCCAGAAGGCCAGACTGCCGGGAAACGCCAGCAGCAGCGCCGGCGCATACCAGAACACCCCTTTGCCGGGACTGATCGCCAGGCCGAGCAAGCCTTCAAGCAGCGGCGTGGTAAACAACCCGGTTTCACTGGCATAGCCGCTGGCGAAGATCGTGCCGAAGCGGGCCAGATTGTACCAGGCGATCAGCAGCAGGCCGGGCAAAAGACCCGCGAGATACAAAGCGGCCGCTACCATGTATGCTGAAGCCGATCGGAGCGTACGATCGGTTCGCTGGAACCATTCTTGCCAAAAACGCCAGCAAATAAAGAGCCCGACCACCGGTAATGCGATGCCGGCCGCAATCCGAGTCGGCAACAACAGGCCCGAGGCGAGGCCGGAGATAAAGAGCGCAGATCGGTCGGGTTGCCGCACCGTGGGTGTGGCCTGTTCGGCACTTAACGAGCGAACTGTTGGCCGTACAAATGCCGCATCGGCCCGTTCGGCGGCGAGCAAGATCAGGAGCGCCGCCAGGGGTTCCGAAAAAAATGTGCGCGCATAGGGCCAGGCGAAACTGCCTACGCCATAGGCCAGCGCCAGGCCGATCGCCCAACGCCGGCCGACGCCGAGCCGCAGCGCCCAGGCCGCCAGCAACGCCGCCGTTGCCGCCGTAAGTGGGCCGTTGAGCAGGCTGATCGCCAGTCGGGTCAGGTAATCCTGTGCGCCGGGCACATCAACACCGATCGCAGCAAGTGCGCCCAGACCATACAACGGCAGCGCCAATAACGAGGGCAACACGCCATAGGGTGAATAGGCCAAGCCATCGCGACCGGGGCGCAAAGCGGCAAGCGGCGCATTATTCTCGACCGTCACCGCCACCCGGCCGGATTCGATCAGGCCGCGCGTCACCGCATACATCGTCTCTTCATCGGCCGAATAGGTGTGCCCGCTCAGTGTAAGCAGATATACGCCGCACAACAACAACCAGACAGCAAGCGGAAGCGGAATACGGGCGCGTAGTTTGATCATTTTCTGCAATCTGCATTTCACATTCCGCATGCCCGTCGCCCTGCTTGCCGCAAACGGCGCATGGGCCTACAATAGAGGTTACGGTGCGGCCCGACGGTCGCCAGGAGGATCTAGTATGCCCGAATTGCGGCAGAACCTCGCCACCCGTGAATGGGTAATTATCGCCAGCGAGCGCGCCCGCCGCCCAAACGTCTACGCCGAAGCGCCGGAGCGTTTACTGAGCGGCAATCGCCCCACATTCGATCCTGGTTGTCCATTTTGCCCCGGCAACGAGGAACTTGATCTTGAAGTCTCGCGCCACCCTGCCGAAGGTTCCTGGCAAGCTCGAGTGGTGCGCAACAAATATCCGGCCCTGGCTGAAGAAGGCCCGGTCTTACGGCGCAACAACGGTGTAGTCCGCACAATCACAGGCGTCGGCTACCACGAAATCATCGTCGAAACGCCGCTTCACAATACCTTTTTGGGCCTGATGGATGTGCCGGCGGTAACGATTGCGCTGCAGGCGTTTCTTGATCGTGGCCGCCAGATCGCCGCCGACCCACGGATGGAACAGATTGTGTTCTTCAAGAATCACGGCGAGCGGGCCGGTGCATCGTTGGCTCACGCCCACAGCCAGGTGATCGGCTTGCCGATTGTCCCCGGCGATGTCCGGCACCGGATCGAGGAGGCGCGGCGCTTCTTCGACGACACCGGTCAATGTGTCTTTTGTACCATGCTGGAGTATGAACTGGCCGGGCGGCAACGGGTGATCGCCGAAAATGAGAAGTTCGTCGCCTTTGTGCTCTACGCCTCGTCGTCGCCGTTTCATATCTGGATTATGCCGCGCGACCACCGAGCCAGTTTCTTGAATATCGACCCGGCTGATCTGCCGATGTTCGCCGATATTGTGCGCAATGTACTCCACCGCCTCTACACGCGCTTGAACGACCCGGACTATAATCTGGTGATCCGTTCAACACCGGTGAAGGAGCCGGAGAACGGCTATTTCCACTGGTATATGGCGGTGGTTCCGCGGCTCAGTCGTACTGCGGGCTTTGAACTGGGCAGCGGAGTCTGGATCAACCCCACCATCCCCGAAGATTGCGCTGCTTTTCTGAGAGATTAAGGGATGGCCATATTGCCGGCTTCATCGCCAATATGGCCATTTCCTTTATGCTTCGCCTTCAACAATCTTGCTCGCGCGATCAAGGGCGAGATGGGTTTCGGCCAGTAGGCGCTCGGTCGTTTCCCAGCTAACGCAGCCGTCGGTGAGTGAGACACCATAGCGCAGCGTTGAGTGATCGGAGGTGAGTTGCTGCTTGCCTTCGTGGATGTTGCTCTCCAGCATCACGCCGATCAAGGCGCCGCCGGGCTCGGCGATCACTTGCTCGACGACCCGGTGCAGCACGGCCTCCTGACGCCGATAATCACCTTCGGCATTGGCGTGGCTGCAATCGATCATCACATTCGGTTGTAGGTGCGATTCGCTCATCAGGCGTGCAGCTTGCACCACATGCTCGGCCTGATAGTTCGGCCCGCCTCGCCCACCACGCAGGATCACAAAACTGTCGGGATTGCCGGTGGTGCGAACCACGGCACTGCGCCCATCCTCATCGATACCGAGGAAACTATGGGGCGCCGCCGCCGACAAGCATGCATTCACCGCCACCTGAATCCCGCCGTCGGTGCCGTTCTTGAAGCCGACCGGCATACTTACACCGCTCGCCAGCGCCCGATGAGTTTGCGCCTCGGTGGTGCGTGCGCCGATCGTACCTAAACTGATCTGATCATCGAGATACTGCGGGCTGATCGGATCAAGCATTTCCGTCGCCACCGGCAAGCCCATGGCGTTGATCTGCAACAGTAAACTGCGGGCGATCCGCAAGCCCTCGCCCATATTGAATGAGCCGTCGAGCTGCGGATCGTTGATCAGCCCGCGCCAACCCACGGTTGTACGCGGCTTCTCCAGATAGGTACGCATCACAATAAAGAGCCGGTCGTGCAATTGTTGACGCAGCCGATTCAAGCGCTCGGCATAATCAAGAGCGGCATCGACATCGTGGATCGAGCATGGCCCGATCACCACAAGCAAGCGGCGATCGACCCGTCGCAGAATGCGCTGGATCGTCTCACGGGCATCGGCGACTGTCCGGCGCGCTTCGATTGTCAGGGGCATGTTAGCTTTGTAGGCCACCGGCGGGCGCAACGGTTCAAGCTCGCGCACATGGACATTCGCCACGCGACGCAGCGGATTTGGTGTTTCCATAGCGAGGTAGTCTTGGTTTCGGTTAACTCGAACAGGGGATATTGTAGCACAGGCAGGCGCAGGCGCAGCGCGCGACGGCAGGTACGGGGCGTGGGGACGAAACTGTAGGGGCGAAGTATTCGCTTATATTGGTTATGTTATCAACGGATGGTATACAAGTGAATGCTTCGCGCTTACAAGTTACGCGCCGGCGCGGGTTCATGGGCGGACAGAACCCATGCGGCATTCCGTCACTCGCAATCGTCGCTACCACCGCAAAATGCGGCTCGGCCAAAAATGCCTTCTGAGCTTCGCTCAGTTGAACGGATGTGGACGGTTTCGGCAATGGGCCGCAGGCAACGACGCATACAGCCCGTTGATATGAGGTATTCTAGACCTGCCGCTTGTCCGCCGCCGTCGGGCCATACGACACAATCCCCACCGGCAGATCCAACTCGGCTGCGATCCGCCCAAGTAAGGCGTCGCGATCGGCCAGATTCTCCAGCACCGGCTGAACCTCAAGCAACATACGGGTGATCTGTTCCTGCGCGCCGAGATCGTGCGGATCGTGGTTGTGTTCAAGCCACTCGACCAAGCCACCGGCAGCGCTGCGATACGCGCCGCAGACCCGCAATTCCGGCACGTCGGCCAGGCGATCGACACAGGTGACGGCCAATTCGTCGAGGGCGCCGACAACCCGACGCGCGTAGCGCAACAACACCAGATCGAGCCAACCGACCCGGAATCCCTGCTGCCAGGCGTGCATGCCGTTGCGCGCATCGGGCAACGCAGCCGTAAGGGCCGGATCTTCGCTCGGCAGCGGGCCGGCGCCGTGGCGGGTGCTGTAGGCCCGCGTAATGCCGATCCGCCGCACCGCACCATCGTATCCGGCCTCGGCCAACAACTGCTCGGCATTCGCCAGAGTTGTGGTACTCCAGGTGGTATAGGGATGAAAGCCACGCCATTCATCAAGCAGCACGCCCTGGGCCGCCTCGAAGATCACATGTCCCGGCTGCGCCAGGATCTCGCCTAGAGCACCGGCCGGCACAATCCGCACACGCGCAGTCAACTCGGCGTACTTGTCGCGGATCCAATTCTGCCAATCGTCGTCCAACAGCGGCGCAAGCTCATCAACCACTGCCGGTGTATCGGGCAATGCCAGATCGAGCAGCTTGCGTCGATTCCAGAGTCGCAGTTCAGTCAACTTCGCCTGTAGCCGCTGCGGATCGCGCAGATCGCCGGCCCGCAACGCCCGATCGCCCAACGCCAGGGCATCGGCCATTGTTTCACCGATGCCCATACCGCAACTGCCGTGACGATCGGCGCCGCGGGCCAGTTCGCGCAGCCGGTTCACGGCGCGGGCATAGGGCGTGATGATCAATGCGCGCTCATCAATTGTCGTTTGGGCAAATGGATCAAGGATCCCGAGTGATTCCAGATGCGCTGCTTCAGCCAGCATGGCCGGCGGATCGACAAGCATGAACTGCGAAAGATGGGTGGCGGCGCCGGCGAATGTCCCGCTCCCGAACTGCGCGAACACATGCTCCCGGCCATCGGCCAGCACCACGCGATGACCGGCCTGTGCGCCGCCGTTGAAACGCACAATGGTATGGGCCGCGTACGCGCGGGTGAGGTAATCGACGATCGTGCCTTTGCCGGCGTCACCAAAGCCTAAATCGACGGTTAAGAATGCCTGGCGCATCATGATCTCCTACCTGTAAGGGCGAAGCATTTCGCGTTGTAAAATGCTTCACCCTATGTTCCAACGTCCTCTACATCCGCCCGCTCGTTCCTGCACCGGCAGCCGGCAACATCCCCGTCGCCATCCGCACCAACGGCGGGCGCGCCGCAGCATACGGGGTCAGGGCGGTCGAAGCAGCGGCGGTCGCCGCCCGATCTGCCCCGGCATCAACCAGATCTGCCACCCCGACGGCCAGATCATCGAGCGTGCCTTCGCACAACCCGATCGCCAGGGCGATTGTCTCACACACCGCCGCAGCGTCGTCCAACATCAGCACCCGTTCGCCAAGCAACGAGCGCCAGTGCTCCTGAATGGCCGGATCGGCGCCGTGAGCCGTCTCGGTCGGCACAATATGGAAGTGCTCGTAGCGCTGGTGCAACTCACGGATCACCTGGGTAATCGGCAAATCGGCCTCCAACGTATCGCCGATCAGTTCACGCACCTGCGCCGCTCGCACCTGGGGGTAGGGCTTTTCATCCCCGATCGTGAAGAGGTAGCCCTTGTGGCCGCGCTGCTCATAACAATCGATGCCGGTGTGGCGAGCCATGGCATAAAAACCCAACTCATACGACTCGAAGACCTGCCCGCCGCCGCCGCCCTCCAGAAAGATTTTGCCCAGATCGTCGTCCATCTCCAGCCCCGACTCAAACTGGCCGATCTGGAGCGGCACCCGGTCGCAGTAGGCATCACCAACCGCGCCGAACAGAATTTGCGGATGGCTACGTAGCCCTTCTGGATGAGCACCCGCATCAGGGCGCCGAGCTTGGACTGCAACACGCGCGGCACATTTCCCATCGAACCGGTTACATCGAAGAGTACGGCGATCGCCAGCGACTCGGGATGCAGGTCGCTGTCGCGACTCTCGCGGGTCTTGCCGAAAATGTTCATCTGGGGATGCACTTCAACCTTGCCGGTCGAACGGACATGGCTGTCGTAGGCAAAGGCGCTGGTGCGCGTCGTCGGCGGTGATTCTGGCGGTCGTGATAGGCTGCATCGCTCCAATTCGAGTGGCCCATGGTATTGTCTCCTTTTGGGTGAAGCATCCGCCTGCGGCCGATGCTTCACCCGTATGTATTTAAGCCGCGATCGGAAATGCTCGGAAGGCCGGCGGGCCGTAGCACAGTTGCAAGGCGGCCCGGAAATCATCAAAAAGTTGCCAGGCATCGTCGGCCCGGCGATGCGGCGCCACAATCAGGCAGGTGTCGATCAAGGCGCGCAACGGCGGCGGCAGATGCGCCGGCGCCTGCGGCTGCTCGCCCTGCGCCCCGAGCAAACGCAAGAAGCAGCGCGCCGCCATGTACAGGTCGGTAGCGGGTGTGGCCGGTTGCCGCGCGAATACCTCGGGTGGATAATCCGCGCGCTGCGCCGGACTGATCGCGCGTAACGGCGCACCGCATGCCACGCTGTAGCACCAATCGATCAGGATTCCATTATGATCCGCCGGCTGGATCAAGACATGATCGAGCGTCACCGCACCATGCACAAGTCCGGCGGCGTGGGTTGCGCCAAGCGCCGCCAGCATGCGGTTGAAGATCCAGGCTGCGTCGCGCGGGTCGATGCCCTGTGGCTGCGCCCGCAACACCGCCGTAAGCGCAAGGCTCTGCGGCTCGACGCCGATCACGTTCAGCCGTCGCACCTGCCCGGCGGCGTCACGTAGTCGCAGCCGCTCAAGCAGGCGCGGGAAGTGCGCCCGCAACCGCGATCCGGCCAGGTGGGCATCGAGTTTCTGGAGCGCCAGGGCTTCTGCGTCGAGCAAGTCGTTGTCGTGGGCGCTGCGGGCCAGCTTCAGCAACAGCTTGTCGCCGTCAGCGTCAACCGGGTACAGGTCGCAAACCTCACCGGCGATTGGGTCGGCGTAGCTCTCGTAGCAGCGCGCGCCAATCACCCGCAAACGCAGGCCGGCACCGTAGGCGCCGCTTGCCAGACGGCGCTGCGCCAACTCGTACCAGGATTGCAACAGCCGAAATGCCTCATGCGAATCGACCGCTCGCGCCGGGTGTCGATCCGGATGCGCCAGTGCCGCCATCCGCCGGTAACGCTGCCGCAAAACCGCCTGCCGATCGCCGTCCAACCGGCCGAACACTTCCTCAGGCCCGGAGGCGCGCCGCAATAGTTCCAGCAGATCGCTTAAATGGTTCATTGCTCACCCCCTCACCATAGATAGTGTCATTCCTACACCTAATATAGTGTATGAATGACAAAAGTCAAGAGGCAAAAAAACGGCGGGCAGCGACGCACCATTTTGCGTTGCTACCCGCCATTACCCGAATCGCGATTTAGCGCCCGATATAACGAATTCTCAAGATCCGGCCGCCGAAATCGTCGCTCATCAGCACGCTCCCGTCGCGGTCGATCGCCAATCCCGCCGGTCGCGCCCAGGCATCGTTGCCGATAATAAAACCGCGCAACAGATCTTCGTGCGCCACCGGTTGTCCGTCGCGAAAACGCACCCGCACCACATTGTAGCCAACCCGCGTGCCGAGTTGATCGCCCGCCGAACCATGAAAGGCCACCAGCGCATCGCCCTGGTAGGCCGGCGGAAAGTTCAGGCCGTCGTAGAACACCATCCCCAACGGCGCCCAATGGGCCGGAAAGGTGTATGCCGGCCCTTCGGTATTCGCACAACGGGCCGGATCGGCGAACTCGGGGTTGGGTTGGCGATCGCCGTAGCAGTAGGGCCAGCCATAGTTCTTACCCTGCACGATCCGGTTCAGCTCCTCGGGCGGCAGGCCAGGCCCCAGATTATTGCGGCCCATATCCATGCCCCACAACTCGGCGCTGAACGAGCGAAACGCAATCCCGACACTGTTGCGCAACCCCGCCGCAAACACTTCCAACTCGCTGCCGTCGGGATTGAAACGCAGCACCGCTGCGCGCAAGGCATTCGTCTCTTCACACACATCACACGACGATCCGACACTCAGGTAGATCTTGTTGTCGGGGCCGAACATGATCGTACGCGTGCGATGGTTGTACAAATCCGTCGCGCCGGTCGGTAATCCACCCAGAATGGTATCCACCTGCTGTGCCGCATCGTCACTGCCGAAGTTGCGCAGCCGCACCACGCGATCTTCAGCCGCAGCGTAAAGTGCGCCGTCCGGCCCGAAGGCCACACTATGCACATACTCCAGGCCCGCCGCGATCCGCCGGCGCGTCTCGTAAACTCCATCGCCGTTCGTATCACGCAGTCGCACCACCTCACTTGCGCCGTCCGATGCATACACCAGGCTGCCGTCATTGGGATCGATCGCCATGAAGCGCGGGCGATTCAAACCGCTCGCAACCTCCTCAACCGTAAAGCCCGCCGGCACTTCCAGCGCCGTTGGCCAGCCGTCCCGCCGCACCTGTACATACTCCGGCAAGCTACCGCTGGTCGGGTCGAAATTCGCTCGTCCCGGCTCATACAACTCAGCGCCAAGCCGGCCAAGCAAGATCTTGTAGGGCGCGGGGTTATTGGGCAGGTACTCGAAGCGCGCCCGCTCGAACCACTGGGTCAGCACCGTCGCACCACTCGAATTTGTCTCAACAGCGGGCGCCGTCAGCGGAAAGCCGAACAGCGCCAGGCTCTCGGCCTCGCTCGGGCCAGGCCGCCCGTCGAACTCCAGGCCGTTGGATCGCCAGTAACTCAGAAACGGCTCACACAGATTACGCCCGGTTTCGGCGAAGAAACGACAGCCGGCCTGGGGGGAATCCGGCGGCGCACTGCGCCAATCACGATTTTGCCGGCGCAGCGCCTCATCTCCCAGGCGACCAAGCAATACATCGTAGGGCGCGCCGTTCTCCGGATGCAACTCAAAGCGCTCGCGCTCCAACCACTGCACGCTGTATACGCCCTCGCTGCCGCGTTCAGGCATCTGATCCGAGATCGGAAAGCCGAACACCGGCAAGCCGCCGTTCTCACGCCAGAACGATGCAAACCGTCCATCGAGCCGATAGCCGGTCTCGGGAAACGTCTGCGCAGCAACAATGCTCGGAGCCAGACACAGCAACGCCGCCACAATCAACCACCACTGCGGGCGGAACATAGACAATCCCTCCGTATGGGCGCAGCATACGCCGCTTCGCCTGCGCTTCATTATGCAAGACGCACCCGCACCGCGCTGCGTTCATGCAGGCTTGCCGGGTAATGGGTACAATGCCGGCATCGCAAAGGAGGCATGGTATGCGAACTGCTCAAATATGTCTGGTTCTGCTCATCATCGGCCTGGCTGCTCCAACCACGGCTCTACCTACCGCTGCTCGCATCACCATAAGGGCAAAGCATGGCGCTAAACACCATACTTCGCCCTTACGTACGGTATCCTGTAGCGGCTTAATGCCCCCGCACCCTGGTAAGCGTCACCCGCAGCGCAGCGCTATATGCGGCCGCAAAACTTTCCGGCGTCATCCCGATCCCCGCGATCCCATCACCGTACTTCGCCAGATAGGCCTGATGCTGGTCGGGCGACGGCGCAGCGGGGTCGGCCGCCGCTGCACCGTGAAACACCACAATATCGCCGCCGCGACCATCACCGTCGAAGTGCAAGGCCACCTGCGAGTTGCGCTCGATATTGCGCATCTTCGGCGTATTCGGCTGGCTATAGATTAATAGCGTATCGCCCTCACGCAAAAACCAGACCGGACTCGGCTGTGAAACACCATTCGCATCGGTTGTCACCAACCAGATAATCGCCTCTTCATTCAACCGCCGTTCCACCCGCTGCCCAAAACTTGTTGTCGCATCCCACATCACGTTTCACCCTTTCGCACTCATCACTTCAGGGCATAAACACCATCGCCGCAGCATGTCAGATCAACCGGAGCGCCATAGTGCGGCGCGGAGTAACGGAATCTACACCTCGTCCAGCCATCGCAGCACTGGATATCGGGTACAATAGCGCAGCACGCCTACTTGAGAAGATCTCAGCAATCGCTATGAATGACAATTTGATCCGCGTCGGTTTGCTCGTTGGCCGCGAACGAAAATTCCCCGATGCCTTGATCGCCGAAATCAACTACCGCAATGTCGGGATCACCTGCGAATACGCCCTCCTCGGCGGCACCGTAATGGCCGAAACTCCGCCTTACGCCGTGCTGATCGACCGGATCAGCCACGAAATCCCGTACTACACCACCTTTTTGAAAACCGCAACCCTGGCCGGCGCCATCGTCATCAACAACCCCTTCTGGCGCGCCGCCGACGACAAGTTCTTCGGCGCATCATTGATCACGCGCCTGGGATTAGCCAGTCCGCGCACCATGTGCTGCCGAACCACTCCTACGTCGAAGGCGTCGTTGACGAGTCATTGCGCAACCTGATCTACCCGATCGATTGGCCCGAAATTGTCGATTATGTCGGGTTGCCGGCGGTACTCAAGCCACACTGGGGCGGCGGTTGGAAGGATGTCACGGTTGTCTATTCGCTGGAGGAGTTGTGGGCCGCCTATAATCGCAGCTACACCACAACGATGATCTTGCAGGAGTATATCGCCTGGGAGCATTACGTTCGCTGTATTTGCATCGGCCAGGAGCGGATCATGCCGATCCGCTACAATCCCCATGCGCCGTTTCACGAGCGCTACGTCGTCGATCATGAACACCTCAACCCCGAACTCGGCACCCGCATCCTGCACGATGCACGTTTGATCAACCGGGCGATGGGCTACGACATGAACACGGTCGAGTTCGCGATCCGCGACGGCATTCCCTACGCAATCGACTTTATGAATACCGCCCCCGACTTCGACCCGGTCTCACTGCCGCCGATCTACTTCGACTGGGTCGTTCGCCAGATGGCCGATCTGGTGATCGCCCGCGCCCACGCGCACGGCGCCCCACCCGAGGCCCATTGGCGTGCGATGATGGACACGTTGCCACCTGCCTTCGGCCGTAACGGCGCCTAAACAAAAACATCGGTAGAGTATTTGTGTTGTGATGCGGCGCAGCGAAGCTGCGCCGCATCACAACACAGAAATCCCTTACGGGCCGGCGGCCCGGAAACGCCCACCAAATACCGATTTCACGCTACCGACGTTCTAGGGGCGGTGCGTGCCATGGCCGTAGG
>JAAUQO010000041.1 GCA_012032775.1 Oscillochloris sp.
GCCGACCGGCATCGGCCCGGCGGGGCGCCTATCGCAAGATGCCTGATACGTGATGCCTGAACGCGCTGCCGCGCGGCTCGCCAGTCCGGTATTCGCTTCGGCTCAGGCTCAAGCGTTGCGCGCACCGCTATAGTACGACAAATCAGCTCCGGTGCCGTTTTCGCCGGCCAAGTCGGTAAAACGGCACCGGACAATTTCGCATTCCGCAGGCGCTATCCTGCAACCAGCGGACGCCGCTGCGGCGCGGGGATGTCCTCGCCGATGAAATGGACGGCGCTCCTGGCGGCCTCCATGATCGTCATCAGCCCGCTGCCGGGATGCACGGCGCCGCCGATCCAGTACAGCCCACGGGTGCCGGGATGCCGGATATGCGGGCGCAACGGGCCAAGCTGCGACCAACTGTGAATCAGGTTGAAGACGGCGCCGAGATGGGTATGATGCTCGTCGCGCCATGTCTCGGCGGTATAGTGGTGCTCGGCCACAATATGCTTCTCGACATCTTCATAGCCGAGTTTCGCCATCTGGCGCAAAATGCGTGCCCGGTACGACTCACGCTTGGCGGCCCAATCGATCGGGTAGCGCAGGTTCGGGATCGGCACCAGCACAAACAGGGTGCTGTGGCCCGCAGGTGCATTCGCCGGATCGACGATCGTCGGGTTGCAGACATAGAACGACGGATCATCCTCGTCGAGCACCGCGCTCTTGGCCCAGAGCGGATCGCTGCGCCGGATGTTCTGCGAGAGATACAACTGGTGGTGCGGCAGATCTTCCCAGCGCCGATCGACGCCCAGATAAAGCATAAAGGTCGAGCAGGAGAACTCTTTGCGCGCCAACCAGCGATCGCTGTAGGGGCCGCGGGCGTGTTCGGGCAGCAGATGTTGCACCGCATGGCCGAAGTCGGCGTTCACCACCACGGCGTCGGCCATAACGCGCTCGCCGTCGGCGAGGATGATTCCGCGCGCCTGACCCTTTTCGACAATAATCTGTTCGACCGGCCGGTTCAGGTGGAACACCACGCCCAGATCTTCGGCGGCGCGGGCCATTCCCTGCGCCAGGGCGCGAAATCCGCCCTGCGGGTGCCAGATGCCGTAGTGGAACTCCAGAAATGTCACCAGGCTGAACACACTGGAGCAGGCCGTCGGGTGCATGCCGAGATACTTGGCCTGATAGCCGAGCGCGTATACCAGGCGCTCGTCGTTGAAGAAGCGCGCAAAATGCTGATACAACGTCTCCCAGGGCCGGAAGGGCAACGCCGCCAGCACCTCGTTCGGACGCAAGTAGTCGAGCGGCGGGCGCACCGGCGAGCCGAGGTATGGCCCGTAGCCGATCACATCCTTGCGCAGATGCTCGACATACCAGCGCTCAAAGGCCTCCGGCAATGATGGGTCGAACTGGGCCAGTTGGGCTTTGAAAGCCGGAATATTTGAAGTCAGATCGACCTTGGTATCGTCCCAGAAACGAATGCGCGTATTCGGATCGAGCCGCGTCAGCGTCACATAATCGCTGAAGCGCAGCCCGGCCGTAGCAAAAAGATCTTCATATACCTGCGGCACTTGCAAAATGGTCGGGCCGGTATCAAACGCATAGGGGCCGACACTCAGGCCGCGCATCCGGCCGCCGACCCGATCGGCGGCTTCATACATTTCGACATGATAGCCGGCGGCGGTCAGACGGATCGCAGTGGCCATCCCGCCCGGCCCGGCCCCGACAATCAGGATTTTGTTCGACATAGAACCTCGTGTAGCTCAATGCAAAAGGCAAAGTACGATATGCAAAATGGCATTCCTATGCAGTATAACACTGGTTTTCATGGTGCATGGGTCGCAGCAAACAGCGGCCCGTACAGCATACGTTATTCAAGCGCATCGCCCCAACCCAGATCGCGGGCCTGACGCCAGCGCGGATCGCGGCGGCTGATCTGCTCGCGGCAGAGGCCATCGGGTGTACAGAGATGCAGCGTGATCAGGCCGGATCGCGCCTCGGGCCGCCGAATCACCCGTCCGGCGATCGGTGCGGGCGCAGCCTGAACTGCGGCGACATAGGAGCATTTTTCGTCTTCGTAGCCAAGTTCGGCGCCTTTTACACGGCGCTGGATGGGGATGCGCGCAATGCGCTGCGCCATATGACACCAGTCGTCGGCGGGCATGGGGCAGGCATTTTGATGCGGGCAAGGCGCGGCGATTTGCATTCCGGCGGCGATCAACTGCGCACGCACGGCCCGCATGATCGCGAAGCCGGCGGGGGTGCCGGGCTCGACAATCAGCAGACTCTTGCCGCTTGCCGCAAGCTGCGCGACAAGCTGCGCGCGCTCGCCGGCATCGAGTTCGCCCAGCACATATGCCAGGCTGATCAGATCAGCCGTGAACTCACGTTGGGCCAGCAGATCACCGCGCTGCCAGACAGCCGAGCGAACGGCGGGTTGATTCGCGTTTGCGGCAAGCGCCTGGCCGGCGGCGATCATGCCGGTTGCATGCTCGATGATGCGGGCGTTTGCCAGCGAAGGCCAGACGACGGCACAGGCCCAGAGCGCGGCACCGCTGCCGCGCCAAGTCGAGCAGACTACGCGGCGCAAATGTAGGGCTTGCGGCGGCCAGCGCATGTGCCGCGTGATAGACGGCGGCGAAGGTGGCCGGCATGCGTAACGCCACATACGCGGCCACATCCTCCGCTGTACGCAGATAGTTTTGTGCGCCGCGCCCATGGCCGCTGCGGTAGCGCGCCGAAAGATCAGCAGCGGCACGATTCAAGTGAGCGGCAGGTATGTCGCGCAGATACCGCTCGATCGCCAGCCGTAAGTTGTGGGGTAGTTCCATTCGCCTTTTGCCTTTTGAATTGACCCTCAGGGGCATACCCGATTGCCGAAACCGGGTCAACATCTGTCGCTCTGCGGTTGAGGTGTGAGGCGTGTAATGTGGGCTGTGAGCCAGGAAGCATGTTGAAGTGCCGGCAGCATCTATCCTGTATACTTACAGGAAGTATAGAGATACAAGCCGATCGGCTTTCGTAGTTACCCAAGGAACTCAGTTGGCTTCCAACACACCACTGCACCAGGGGATGCTCGTTTCGTGGAACGATGAGCGCGGTTTCGGTTTCATTCGGCCCGAAGGCGGGCAGAGTGAAGTTTTCGTCCATATGTCGGCATTCAGTGATCGCAGCAAGCGCCCCCAGGCCGGTGATACGATCAGCTACACCTTGACAAGCGGCAGAGACGGTAAATCGCGCGCGGCACAGGCCCAGATCACAGCCATCGGCATGCGCAACGATCCGGCAATTCGCGCCCGGCCCCGGCCCGCCGCATCAAGTTGGTTTCCGTTACTTGGCCTGGTGTTACTGCTGGTCGTGCCGGTTCTGGGCCTGCTCGATCTTGCCCGCACAATCGACAGCCTCCTGCCGCTGTTGATCTACCCGCTGCTGAGTCTGATCAGCTTTATCCTGTACGCCGACGACAAAGGCCGTGCGCAGCGCTCGATGCGGCGTACACCCGAAACCACGCTGCACCTGTGGGATGGGTTGGGCGGTTGGCCGGGCGGGTACCTGGCCCAATACTTCCTGCGCCACAAAAATCGCAAAGGGCGGTTTCTGCTGATCTTCCGGCTGATCATCGTCTTGCACCAACTGATCTGGGCCAGTTGGCTACTTACAGGCGACCGGTTGCTGGCGGCGCTTGGGATCTAAATATCCGGCGGCGGTTCCGGCTCGCCCAGCAGATCGCCGTGCCAGCGTTCCAGCCATTCCAGTGCTTCATAAAGCCGTGAAGGCGGCATGCGCCGGTACGAAGCAATGCCGAAATTGCGATACAGGCCACTAAAAACGCCATAATACTCGTTGCGCCTGGTGCGCTCCCCAAGGGTACGTGCGATGCGGCGGACGGTTTGCGCCATGCGGGCGGCGGTCGGGTCGTCGATCGCCTCGGCCCGCGCCGCCCACGGATCGACCAGCATGTGCGGTTCGGCGTGTTCATCTTCGTCACTATGTCGCGGGCCATCGAGTTGGCGCTCGATCAACATCTGCTGGCGGGCCAACGTCGCCATCGCCATACTACCGGTGTAGGCCTGCTCGGCCGGATCTCGTTGCAGCGGCACCGCCACCAACTCGTCGGCGCCGTCGAAACCCTGGGGCCGTAACGCCTGCCAGAGCAACGAAGCACTCTCGCGCTGGAATAACTCCAGCCGCATTCGGAGATCGCTGTCCGCCACCAACGCGCTGTTCACAGCGGTCAGCCAGAGCGGCAGCAACTCCACCGGGATGCAGAGCCGATCATGCTCCTCGCCGGTCTCCTCATCTTCCACCGCCAACACCCGCGCCCGCCCGTTCAACAGCCCATGATCCTGCAACCGGCGTTCTTCGGCCTGCGTATTCAACCCCAGCGTCGCACACACTTGCGCCAGGGCGACAAAACTGCGATTCGGATCAAGACCGACTCGCACAAAGAGATCATCGGCGCTATACCAGAGCATCGTGTATCCTTTCCGCGAGTCGTTCCACGCTCGCTACATCACTATTGTACATTGGTGTGGCTGTGGACGCCGAGGCTGTCCACACCAGATACTGGTCTCGTCAAGGAATCATTATGTCATGCTTCGTCCGAATCTTCCTGATACTGTTTGGTCTGGTGTTTCTGGCGGTCGGTGTAACGATCGGCATCTTCGGCACCCGCGACGCAATGGCCGCCGGCGCACGCGCGCAACGGCTGGCACCCCAGAGCGCCGCCGCGCTTGAACAAGCCGCCGCCGGCAGCGAGGTGCTGGTTGAGGGCCGGCTCAGTGATCGCAATTCGGCCCGCTTTCGCACCTTTGTCGCCTATAGCGCCGATGAGTATCGCGGCACCGACGACGACGGCGACGCGATCTGGACCGAGGTTGAGCGGGTTACGCCGCCGCTCTTGATCGAGGCCGGCGGCCTGGTTCAGATCGGCAACGACGATTACGAACTGGAGCGCGCCCACGAGCACTGGCAGGAGAGTGAGCGATTGCGTTACAGCGGCGGGCAAGGCACCCGGCGCTACGCCGGCATGCGCGCCGGTGAAATGGTGACGACGATCGGCGTGATCCGCGCCGGCCCCGAAGGGAACGAAGTACAGGCCGAGATCCTGTTCGGCGGCAACCGCGACGCGTATATCACCGCGCGTGAGAGCGATGCGCGCTGGCTCCCGATCTTCGGCCTGATCTTCGGCGTGATCGGCGCTGCCGTCGCCGCTGTCGGGATCTTCTCGCGTTCGTGAACCAATGGATACGAATTTCACATACCGGAAAAGACAGTCTATGCTACAATAGTTGAGATTTCCCAAACTGCCAATGACAATCCACTGATCCGGCAAGCTCCCTGCCGGCGGAAGGAGGAGTGCAATGCAGCGCACAGAACTCATCGACGAGTTGCGGCGAATCGTCGGGCCACGTGGCGTCGTCCACAACCGCGACGCCCTGATGACCTACGACGCCGATGGATGTGTGATGGACACCGGTGAGCCGCACGTCGTCGTATTGCCGACTTCCGCCGAACAGGTGAGTGGGGTGGTGCGGCTCGCGGCCCGCAGCCGAGTGCCGATCGTGCCGCGCGGCGCCGGCACCGGGCTTTCCGGCGGCGCCACAGCAATGAGCGGCGGGATTGTGATCTCGACCGCCCGCATGGATAAGGTGCTCCAGATTGATACCAAGAACGGCCGCGTGCTCTGCGAACCGGGCGTGATCAATTGGGAGCTTTCACAAACCCTCAAGCCCTACGGCTATCAGTTCGCGCCCGACCCTTCTTCGCAAAAGGCATGCACGGTCGGCGGCAATATCGCGAATAATTCCGGCGGCCCCCATTGTTTGAAATACGGCATCACCGCCAGCCATGTGCTTGGCGTGCAACTGGTGTTGCCCAGCGGCGAAGTTATCTGGACCGGCGAGGGCAGCCCGCACGCGCCCGGCTATGATCTGACCGGCGTGATCACCGGCTCTGAGGGGACGATCGGCCTGGTGACGGCGGCGTGGCTCAAGCTCACCCGGCTGCCCGAGGCGCTCCGGGTGGTGCTGGCGCTCTTCCCCGATATCGCCGGAGCCTCCAACAGTGTCTCGCAGGTGATCGCCGGCGGCTTTCTACCGGCCGCCCTGGAGATTATGGATCGCCTGGCGATCAGGGCTGTGAACGATATGTATCAGCTTGGCCTGCCCGAATCGGCCGGCGCTGCCTTGCTGATCGAGTGCGATGGCGTCGAGGATGGGCTCGACGAATTGCTGGAAGACGTGATCACGATCTGCCGGCGCAACGGCGCAATCGAGGTGCGCCCGGCCCGCACCCTCGCCGAGCAAAATCAGGTCTGGGCCGCGCGCAAGAACGCCTTCGGCGCAATGGGTCGCCTGGCGCCGACCTACTATCTGGCCGACACCGTGGTGCCGCGCACTCGCCTGCCTTACACCATGGAGATGGTCGGCAAGATCTCGCTGGAGTATAACCTGCCGATCGCGAATGTGTTCCACGCCGGCGACGGCAATCTGCACCCGATTATTCTGTTCGACCGCCGTGATCGCAGCCAGAACCAGCGCGCCCTTGAGGCGGCCACCAGTGTGATGCATGTGAGTATCGAGCAGGGCGGGGTGATCAGCGGCGAACACGGCATCGGCGTGGAGAAGCAACAGTACATGACGCTGCTTTTCAACACCGACGATCTGGCGGCAATGGCCGGCTTGCACCAATCATTCGATCCGCTCGATCTCTTCAATCCGGGCAAAATCTTTCCCCGTGGCCGCGGCTGCGGCGAACTGGCCGCGCTACGGCGATCGGCGGTAAGCTGGGCCGAGTTGAAAGGGAGCGTGACGGGGTAACACGATGAGTACAACCGTAACCCTGACCAACCAACTTATGGCGGTCGTCGGCGCGGAGCATCTGGTCGAACACGACGAATCACGCAGCATCTACGGCCACTTGCCGGTGTGCAGCGTCGTACCCGCCGATGTCGAGGAGCTTTCGGCGGTGTTGGCGATCTGCCACGAAGCGCGGATGGGCGTTGTGCCCTGGGGCGGCGGCACCCATCAGCGCTGGGGCGGGATGCCCCACGGCCCATTCGTCGCTGTGCAGACGAACCGCCTGAACCGGGTGCTGGTCTACGAACCCGATGATCTGACGATCTCGCTGCAGGCAGGTATGCGCCTCGCCGACGTGAATGCAACCCTTGCCGCGAATAACCAGATGCTGCCGCTCGATGTCGCATTGCCCGAGCGCGCCACAATCGGCGGCGCCCTCGCAACCGCCGTCGATGGCCCACGCCGGCTTGGCTACGGCACTGCCCGCGATCTGCTGATCGGCATCCAGGTGGTCGAGGCCACCGGCCGGATCAGCAAGGCCGGCGGCATGGTGGTGAAAAATGTCAGCGGCTACGACATGATGAAGCTGTATCTCGGCAGCCTCGGCAGCCTGGCCATAATCGTCAGCGCGAACTTCAAGCTCATGCCGCTGCCCCGTACGCGCGCCGGCATCCTGGCGACGTTCGCCACTCCTGCCGCCGCCTTTGTGCTGGTTGACGCGATCCACGCCAGCCAACTTACGCCGGTGGCGGTTGAGTATATCCAGGGCGAGCCGATCGGTAATGCTGCGCCGACCGTGGCGATCTGGGCCGAGGGCTTGTCTGCGGCGGTCGAGCGCCACATACGCGACCTGGAATCAATGGCGCGCCAGGCAGGCGCGGCGCAGTATCGCGTGTTGCGTGATGACGAGCATACGGCGATGTGGGCCGAGATTGTCGATCTGGCCCGTATCGATCAGTCCGGCGAGGATGAGTTGATGGTACGACTGGCCTGCCTGCCGGCCGAACTGCCGGTCGCGCTTGATCAGATCGCCGGCGTCGCCGCAAGCCGGAAACTCAAGCTGCGGATTGCCGCCCGCGCCCTTAACGGCGTGGCCTACCTGCGATTAAATGGCGCCGTGGATGGGTTGCATGCAGCACATAGCGCGATCTTGAAGTACCAGCCGCATCTGACGATCCTTGGTGCGCCACACGATCTGCTCGCCGCGTTGCCGGTCTGGGGCCGTGATCTACCGAACCTGGATCTGATGCGCCGGATCAAACAGGAATTCGACCCGCAAAACACCATGAATCCCGGCCGGTTTGTGGTGTAGGGGCGCATGCTCGCCGCTACACCGCCCCTACGCTGCCCCTGCACCGTCCCATGAAATGCCTATGTCGCCTCCTGCATCCACAACCGCTGTCGCTGCCCTGGCGGCCCGCCTGCGCAGCTTACTCGGTTCGCGCGCCGTGGTTGATTCCGTCGATGCGCTGCGCACCTACGACGCCGACGCCAGCATGATCGTCTCGCATGCGCCGCAACTGGTGGTGCTGCCCGCCGACGAACATCAGGCGGCGACCGTGGTGCAACTTGCTGCCGAAGCCGATCTACCGGTTGTCGCTCGCGGCGCCGGCACCGGGATCGCCGGCGGCGCCATCCCGCTTCACGGCGGAATCGTGATCGCGACCAGCCGCATGGAGCAGGTGCTCAGTATCGAGCCGCGCTCGCGCCGTGCCCTTGTCCAGCCCGGCCTGGTTAACGCCGAACTGAATGCCCGGCTCGCGCCGCTGCGCATGCAGTTCGCGCCCGATCCATCGTCGCAACGCGCCAGCACGATCGGCGGCAACCTCGCCACCAACGCCGGCGGCCCGCACTGCCTGAAGTACGGCGTCACCAGCAACCATATCCTCGCCGTTGAACTGGTGTTGCACGACGGCAGCTTACTCTGGACGAGCGACGGCATCGCCGACGCGGCCGGCTACGATATCACCGGCCTGGTGGTCGGCAGCGAAGGGACGTTTGGGGTGGTAACGCGGGTGCTGGTGCGCTTAACTCCGCTGCCCGAGGCGAACCGGGTGGTGCTGGCGCTCTTTCCCAGTGTGATCGCCGCCTCGGCTGCGGTGAGCGCCGTGATTGCGGCCGGCTCGCTGCCGACTGCGCTCGAAGTGATGGATCACAACGCCATCCGCGCCGTTAACAGCGCCTATGGGATCGGCTTGCCTGAGGCGAACGGCACCACGCTGCTGATTATCGAGGTTGATGGCGTGGCCGATGGACTCGACGATCAGCTTGAACAGATTCTTGAACTGTGCCGCCAACACAAAGCATTTGAACTGCGTCCGGCCCGCGATCCCGCCGAACAGGCCCGCGTCTGGGCCGCCCGTAAATCGGTGGCCGGCGCGATCGGCCGGCTCGCCCCGGCCTACTACCTGATCGACACGGTTGTGCCGCGTACCAGGCTGCCGCAGATGATGGAACACGTCGAGCAGTTGCGGGTTGAATATGGCCTGGAGATCTGCAATGTGTTTCACGCCGGCGACGGCAATCTGCACCCACTGGTGCTGTACGACCCCCGCGACCCCGACCAGAGCCGGCGCGCACACGCGATCGCCCAGGGTGTGCTCGATCTGAGCATCCGCCAGGGTGGCGTGGTTAGCGGCGAACACGGCATCGGTGTCGAGAAGCAAGATTATTTGCCGTTGTTGTTCAGCCCCGAAGAGTTGCAGATCCAGGCCGCCGTGGCGACGATCTTCAACCCCGGCGAGCGTTTCAACCCGGCCAAGATCTTCCCCGCCGATCAGCCGCCCGCCGCACTCGCCGCCTCCCGCCGCGCCCGTCTGGCCAACCTGATTGTGCGCGACTCTGCCGCCACACTTGCCGACACCATACGCGCAATCGTCGGCGATACCTATCTGCTGCGTGATGAGCAGACGGCGCCGTATGCCCGTGGTGCCGCCCGGCTCGATCTCGTGGTTCAACCCGCCGGCCTGGAAGAATTAGCGGCGACGGTGGCTGCCTGCGCCCGCGCCGGGGCCGCGATTGTGCCATGGGGCGGCGGCACCCACCAATCTCTGGGTTGCCCGCCAGGCCACTCAGCCAACCCAGTGGTCGCCTTGCACATGGCGCGCTTGAATGCGGTTCACACCTATGAACCCGACGATCTGACGATCGGTGTCGGCGCCGGAATGACGCTGGCCGATCTGCAAACAACCCTGGCCGCCAACCGCCAGATGTTGCCCTGCGATCTGGCCGATCCGCAGCGGGCGACCGTGGGCGGCATGCTGGCGAGTGCCGCCGCCGGGCCACGCCGGCTGGGCTAGTGGCACGCCGCGCGATTGGGCCCTGGCGCTGACCGTGATCGAACCGGACGGATCGCTCTTGCGTTTGGGCGCCCAGGTGGTTAAAAATGTCACCGGCTACGATCTGGTGCGGATGCACATCGGCGCCTTCGGCACACTCGGCGTGATCGCCGCCGCCGGTCTGAAACTCTTTCCACAACCGCAGACTTCAGCCACGGCGCTGCTTGGCTTCGCAACCCGCTCGGCGGCCCTGGATGCCTTGGCCGATCTGGCCGCCGGTTGGCTTCAGCCGGTCGCCTGTGATCTGTTGAACGGTCTGAATGCAAGCGACCCGCCCTGGGCATTGGTGGTACGGGCGGAAGGCCATCCGGCAGCCGTCGAGCGCCATGTGCGTGAATTGCGTGCCCTGGCGACAACCAACGGCGGCGAAGTTGCTGAGTATCGCGGCGAGCATGAATACAGCTTGTGGGATGCGATTGTGCGCCACGGCGCTGCGACAACATCAGCCGATGAAGCGCTGCTGCGGATCGGCTATGCGCCGGCGGAACTTGGCGAAACCCTTGACATTATTGAGCGGATCGCCGGGCATCTGCCAACCGCGATCTGCGCCCGCGCCATCACGGGAAGTGTGCTAGTGCGGGTACGCGGCACAAGCAATGAACTGCAAACAATTCATGCAATCCTGAACGATGCGCTCGGCCATGTCCATCTGCTGGCAGGCCCGGCCGCACTCTACGCCGGCAGCCCGGTTTGGGGCCGTAGCCGCCCGGCGGAATCACTGATGCGTCAACTCAAACAGACCATTGATCCATACGAGTTATTCAATCCAGGTCGGCTTATCTAAATGCAAAAGGCAACAGGCGAAATGCCGAACATAATCAATCGCGGAATGACTACGAGCGCGTTAGCGCCCTGTGGGCATGTACCGCCGGCATACATAATAGGAAGGCATTCGGCTTTAGGCTCGAAAGAACCGAGAACGTCGGTAGCGTAATCGGATTTGTGGGCGTTTCGGGCCGCCGGCCCGTAAGGATTCTGTGTTGTGATGCCGAATGGCAAAGATACTGTGAAGAGGCTACCCTTCGAAGGAGAGATAATCTATGAGCGTCGCCAACCCCGAAACACCACAACGTGAGACGATCCCGCTGATCGGTTTCAGCGCCAAAGACAAGCCGAGTTCCGATATCATCAATACCTGCGTGCATTGTGGCCTGTGTCTGTCGTCCTGCCCAACCTATCGCGAGACCGGATTGGAGATGTCGTCGCCCCGTGGGCGCATTTATCTGATGAAAGCCGTCGATGAGGGCCGGATCGGCCTCGACAGCGAGGTTTTTCAGGAACAGATGAGCCAGTGCTTGAACTGCCGCGCCTGCGAGGCGGTTTGCCCCTCGGGCGTGGAGTACGGCGCGATCCTGGAGGCCAGCCGGGCACAAATCGAACAGGCCCACGAGGCCGGATTGATCGCCACGTCCGAGCCGGCGACGAATGCGCAACCGGCCACGGTTCTGCCGCCGCGGCCGCTCTGGCAGCGCGGCTTGCGGGCCGGCGTCTTCGGCGCACTGTTCAAAGATATGCGCTTGTTTCGGGTCTTCTCCGGCTCGATGAAGCTCTACCAGAAAAGCGGCGCCCAATGGTTCGCCCGCAAGAGCGGCATGTTGAAGCTGATCGGCATGGAAGATACCGAGACCATGTTGCCGCCGATCAGCACCAGGTTTACAGTGCCGCAAGGCCAGATCTACCCGGCGATCGGCGAGCACCGCGCAACGGTGGCCTTGCTCACCGGCTGCATCATGGGCACGGCGTTCGCCGAAGTGCATAACGCCACCATACGCGTTTTGCAGCGCAACGGCGTCGAGGTGATTTTGCCGCCGGCGCAGGGCTGCTGCGGCGCCCTGCATACCCACGGCGGCGATCTCGACGGCGGGCGCGAGTTGGCCCGGCGCAATATCGTCGCATTTGAAGGATTGGGCGTGGATGCGATTATCGTCAATGCGGCCGGTTGCGGCTCGACACTCAAAGAGTACGGCCACCTGCTGCACAACGACCCCGAGTGGCACGGACGCGGCGAAACTTTCGCGCAGAAGGTGAAAGACGTGCATGAATATCTGGCCGGTCTGGGCCTACGCTCTGAGGGACTGGGCACGCTGGATGTCACAGTAACCTATCAGGAGCCGTGTCACCTGGCCCATGCCCAGCGGATCAGCGTTCAGCCGCGCACACTGTTGCAAGCCATTCCCGGCCTCAAGTTGAAGGAGATGCACGAAAGCTCGCTCTGCTGCGGCAGCGCCGGGATCTACAATGTCACCCAGCCCGAAATGGCCGCCGCTCTCGGCGCCCGCAAAGTAGACAATGCC
This sequence comes from Oscillochloris sp., assembly GCA_012032775.1. GTDB lineage: Bacteria > Chloroflexota > Chloroflexia > Chloroflexales > Chloroflexaceae > JAAUQO01. The sequence continues at coordinate 12,415 of JAAUQO010000041.1, forward strand.
CTGGCAACCGGCGCACAGGTGATCGCCACCGGCAACCCCGGCTGCGCCTTGCAGTTGGCCGGCGAATTGCGCCGGCGCGGCGCGGATGTGCAGGTGCGCTACATTGTCGAACTACTCGACGAGAGCTATCGCAGTGGTACGCCGGTCGCCGGTTAATGCCCAACATTTGCGAGGTGTGGTGGGAGTGGAGCGACGCCGAACTGTGCGTCGCTCCACTCCCCAACACCCTTTGCATCGCTCCACTCCTACGCATGCACATATACTGCACAACTTGCATCATTTGCACCTGATATGCTACTATAATTCCCACGAAGAAGCTTCTTTCAATACACATTCGGTCTTGTCCTAACAACCTCGTAGACGTTCTCGTACTTCCCTAACTTATACGTTTTCTTACGTATAATCATTCCTCATGCGTAGGTTTGTCAGTCCCAATGGGTATGCCTTGTCTTGCATCACATGCAACAAACTTTGCTATACTTTAACGTGCTGGTAATTAGTGCCTCAATTCACAATGTGAGCGCTGGACACCCTGTGTGTACCGGAGCTGCCTAGTCTGGCTAGTGCCGATGAATGAGATCTCCCTCCTACCCACCGAGCGAGAGCTCGAGGCTGTCCGTGCCCGTCTTCAGCAATCTCGCGGCAAGCAATTTTGGCGATCGCTGAATGAACTGGCCGATACGCCGGCGTTTCATTCGTTGGTGCAACGTGAGTTTCCACGGGGCGCCTCCGAAATGAATGATCCGGTTACGCGGCGGACATTCCTGAAGTTGGCTGGGGCTTCGTTGGCATTGGCCGGGCTTTCCGGCTGTACCGCAGCCATCCGCCAACCACAGGAACAGGTCGCGCCGTTTGTGAATGCGCCCCTCGATCAGACACCCGGTATTCCACTCTACTATGCGACCGCGCTCCTGCGCGACGGGTTTGGTCTTGGGGTGGCGGTGAAGAATTGGGACGCGCCGCACCAAGGTTGAGGGCAATCCCAACCATCCCGCGAGCCTGGGCGCAACCGATATTTTTGCCCAGGCCGAGATCCTGAGCCTCTATGATCCCGATCGGCCTGAGTCGGTACGTAATCGCGGGCTGATCAGTACCTGGGATCTGTTTGTGCCGACCCTGACCCAGGTGGGGCAGTTGCAGCGTAATCTCGGCGGTCAGGGGATGCGGATTCTCTCGCCGACGGTTACCTCGCCCACCTTCGCATTGCAGCGCCAGTTGCTGCTGGAAGCATTCCCGAATGCGGTCTGGGTGCAGTACGATCCGGTCGGACGCTCGAATACCTACGAAGGCGCGCGGGTTGCATTCGGCGAGCCATTGGAGCCGATCTACGACTTCACCGATGCGCAAGTGATCTTGTCGCTCGACTCAGATTTCGTGAGCGAGGGGCCGGGCCGCGTACGCTATGCCCGCGAGTTGATGAATACGCGTCGCGTCCGCGCCGGTACCGAAGAGATGAGCCGGCTCTATGTGGCCGAGCCGGTGCTCTCGAATACCGGTATCGTCGCCGATCATCGCCTGCCGATCAAGGGCACGCTGGTTGGGCAACTGGCTGCGGCGATCGCGGTCGAACTCGGGGTTCCCGGTGCGCCGGCCTTTAATCTGCCTGAAGCCGCAACCGAGTGGGCCGCCGTCGTCGCCGCCGATCTGCAAGCCGCCGGCTCGAATGGACTGGTGGTGGTCGGCGAAAGCCAACCGCCCGCCGTGCATGCACTCGGCCACGCGATCAACGCTGCCATCGGGGCAATCGGCACCACCGTCGATTTCACCGATCCGGTGGCCGTCGATCCGATCGAGCAGAACGGCGCGCTGCGCGGCCTGGTGAACGACCTGAACGCCGGCAATGTCGCGGTGCTGATCATCCTCGACGCGAACCCGGTCTTTACCGCGCCCGCCGACTTGAACTTCGCGGCGGCAATGGGCAATGCGCCCTTCAAAGTGGTGGTGAACGGCCATTATGATGAGACGGCGGTGCTGAGCGAGTGGTTCATACCACTGGCTCATCCGCTTGAGTCGTGGAGCGATGTACGGGCCTACGACGGTACGGCCACGATCATCCAACCATTGATCATGCCGCTCTATGGCGCATTCACCGCTCACGAAGTGCTCGGCGTGCTGCTTGGTGAACCAACCGTCAGCGACTATGAATGGGTACAACGCACCTGGCAGCAGATCTCCGGCCTGGAAGGTGAGGAGTTTGCCGATTTCTTCAATGCCGCGCTCAACAATGGCCTGGTGGCCGGTACAACGCTGCCGGTGCGCGAGGTATCGCTGCAGAGCGGGATCGGCTATGCCTTGCCGGCGGTGATCGATGGGCTGGAACTGGTTTTCCGACCCGACCCGACCGTCTGGGATGGGCGCTACGCCAATAACGGCTGGCTCCAGGAGTTGCCCAAACCAACCAGTAAGCTCACCTGGGACAACGCTGCACTGGTGAGTCCGCGCACGGCGATCCGGCTGCTGAACCTGCCGATCGGCGAGGGCGAATTGGCCTTCCCCGACTCGTTCCAGCGCCAGGTGACATTGGAAGCGCTTACCGAGGCCAACGGCTCCATGATCGAGTTGCGCCACAACGGCCGTGTGCTGGAGATGCCGATCTGGATCGCGCCCGGCCACGCCGAAGATACGATCACGGTCAATCTGGGCTATGGTCGCACCCAGGCCGGCCTGGTCGGCGATAACCTCGGCTTCTATACCTACGCCCTGCGCGGCAGCGATCAACCCTGGTTCAGCCCGGTTGAAGTGCTCGATTTGAACGATGCCTACAACCTGGTCAGTACGCAGGATCACTGGACAATGGAAGACCGCCATCTGGTGCGTCACGGTATCATCCAGGAGTTCCGCGAAGATCCCGGCTCCATCGCCCGCGAGATCTACCAGGAAGAGTACGGCAAGGATAAGCCCGACTACCAGTCGCTGCTGCCGAATCCGGTGCTTGATGCGCCGAACCAGTGGGGCATGACGATCGACCTGAGCACGTGTATCGGCTGTAATGCCTGTGTGATCGCCTGTCAGGCCGAGAACAACATCCCGATCGTCGGCAAGGAAGAGGTGGGGCGCGGACGTGAGATGCACTGGATCCGGATCGATCGCTACTACGCCGGCGAGGATTACGAGAACCCCGAGACCTATGTTCAGCCGCTCACCTGTATGCAGTGCGAGCGCGCCCCCTGTGAACTGGTTTGCCCGGTGGCGGCAACGGTTCACGACGAAGAGGGCATCAACAACATGGTCTACAATCGCTGCGTCGGCACGAAATACTGCTCGAACAACTGCCCGTACAAGGTGCGGCGCTTTAACTTCTTGCAGTACATCGACCCGAACATCGAGAGCATGCGCTTGATGCGCAACCCCGAAGTGTCGGTGCGCAACAAGGGTGTGATGGAGAAATGCACCTACTGTGTGCAGCGGATCGCGAATGTGCGTCAGGCCGCCAAGGTTGACGGCGACCGGCCGATTGCAGACGGCGAGGTTTTGACTGCATGCCAGCAAGTCTGCCCAACCCAGGCGATCATCTTCGGCGACATTCGGAATGAAAGCAGCCAGGTGGCGCAACTCAAGCAACAGCCGCACAACTACACCCTGCTGGATGAGTTGAACGTGCTGCCGCGAACCAGTTATCTGGCGCGGGTCGTCAACCCGAATCCGGCACTGCTCGGCGAAAGCGGCGGCGAGGGCTAGTCGGCCGATGGGGAGTACGCTCCCGGAAGGGGCGAAGCATTTCGCTGCGTGAAATGCTTTGTCCCAACATCACGGCGGAGCATGCTCCGCCCCTAGAGAGAATGACCTATGGCGCATGTGCGAACAAACCGAATAACCTCCCGCCTGCTGCGATTGGCCTGGTTGCCGCTGTGCGTATTTCTGGCGGCCTGCCATGTCGATATGTACGATCAGCCGCGGTATGAGCCGAACGAAGTCAGCACCTTTTTCGATGATGGGCGCGCCGTACAACCGCCGGTACCGAACACTGTGGCGATCGGACGTTACGAAGAGAATTCGGCGCTCTATAGCGGAGTAGTCGGCGGCGAGTTGGCAACCGACTTGCCGATCGAACTGAACGCCGAGTTGCTGGAGCGCGGCCAGAAGCTCTTTAACGCCTATTGTGCACCTTGCCACGGTATGACCGGCGATGGCAACGGGGTGATCGCCTATCGCGGCCCGATCGCAGTGCCGTCGTTGCATAACGATCGCCTGCGCACGGTTGCGCTCGGCTACTACTTCGATGTGATCACCAATGGCGTCGGGCGTATGTACCCCTACGGCTCGCGGATCGAAGCCCCGGATCGCTGGGCGGTGATCGCGTATGTCCGCGCCTTGCAGTTGAGCCAGAACGCGCCGGCCGATGCCCTGAGTGCGGACGACCGCACCCGGTTGGGGAGTGGTGAGTAAGCGGTTTCGAGAACCGTTCTAGATCGAGAGACTCTATGTCAGCACAGATCTTCTCGCGCAACGCGAACGCCCGCTTCCGAGTGAGCCTGATCGGGATCGGTCTGCTGCTTTTCGGGATTGTGTCGGCGCTCGTTGGGTTGTACCTTTCGCCCTGGTATACCAATCAGGGCATTCCAATCCCGCAACCGGTGCCGTTCAGCCACAAACACCATGTCGATCAGTTGAAGATCGACTGTCTGTATTGCCACGCCACGGTCGAAAAGGCGGCTCACGCCGGGTATCCGGCCACGGAAACCTGCATGTCCTGCCATTCACAGGTCTGGACGAATAGCCCGTTGCTTGAACCGGTGCGGGTGAGTTATGTGAGCGGTGAGTCGGTAGTCTGGAACAAGGTATACGACCTGCCCGACTTCGTCTATTTTAACCACTCGGTACACGTCGCCAAGGGCATCGGCTGTAGCTCGTGTCATGGGCGGGTTGATCAGCAACATCTGGTCGCCAAAGCCCAGCCGCTCTACATGGGCTGGTGCCTGGATTGTCACCGCAACCCGGTCGAGAATGTGCGCCCGCCGGATCAGATCTACAACATGGATTATGATCCGAGCGCACTACCGCTTGAGGCGCGCCAGGAGTTGATTGCAGCCTATCGCATCCCAACCGACGACCGGCTGACAAATTGCTATATCTGCCATCGCTAAGATATAACGCCGGTAGCTGTAAAGGCGGAGCATGCTCCGCCCTTCACGGAAGAGTGATATGAGTACCACCACAGCCGAGCAACAACACGGCCACGGCGATAGCGGGCCGAGTCCTGAAGATATGGAGCGGAGTGTGGCGACCGGGCATCAGGTTACCGACATCGCCGTGCGCCCGCTGGTGATCAGTGGGATCGGCCTGTTTATCCTGATTGTGGTCTCGATTGGGTTGGTGATCGCGCTGTTGCTTGTCGCCGGCAGTAGCGGCGTCGATATGAGCAATACCCTCAGCGAAGCCGAAGCACTCGAACTTCAGTTGCCGCCCGAGCCGCGCCTGGAACAGAATCCGCTGATCGACGGCACACGGATTGAGAATGAGGCGTTCGAGCGCCTTGAAGGCTATGGTTGGATTGATGAAGCCGCCGGTACGGCCCATATCCCAATCGAACGGGCTATGGAGTTGACCCTGGAGCGCGGCGTCGGCCCGATTGAATAATGAATCGGGCTGAGAGTACGGAAATCATGCCGTTGGTTGGGTACGTACCGGTTACGCTTGTGCGTACCCAACCGACCGCATCTAGATTAGGACGTTATGGCTTTTTTCAGAAACATCTGCCTTATACTGCTGCTGTTGCTGCTTACACCCGGCGTGGGACTGGCGCAGGGCGGGGGGAATCCGGCGGATTCCGTCGCCTTCGACCAAAAACTCGGCGATCAGATCCCGCTCGATCTGGCATTTATCGACGCCGAAGGGCAGGCAGTGACACTTGGCCAGTATTTCGCCGAGCAGCCGGTGGTGCTGATCATGGGCTACTACGAATGCCCGATGCTCTGCTCGCTGGTGCGCGAGGGCGCAGTTCAGGCGTTGCAGCAGGTGCGCCTGAATGTCGGCCAGGATTTTCAGGTGATCAATGTCAGCATCGATCCCCTGGAGACGCCGATGGCCGCCGCGAATGCGCGCAATATCGCGATCTCGCGCTATAACCGGCCCGACACCGATGACGGCTGGCACTTTCTCACCGGTTCGCAAGACAATATCGCCCAGTTGGCTGATGCGATCGGCTTTCAGTATTACTACGACGAAACGATCGATCAGTATGCCCACGCCGCCGGGATTGTGGTAGCAACGCCGCAGGGCGAACTTTCACACTACTTCTACGGCATTGAATTCAATCCCAGCGATCTGCGACTTGGCCTGGTCGAAGCGTCGAACCGCACGATCGGCACCCCGGTGGATCAACTGCTGTTGCTCTGCTACCACTACAACCCGATCACCGGCCAGTATACCGGTCTGGTGATGATGATTGTGCGTGCGGCCGGAGTGCTGACGATGCTCTTTATCGGCCTGCTGATCTTCTTCCTGAGCCGGGGCTCGGGTGGATCGGGTCGTCCGGGTACACCGATTGGAGCAACTGGATAGACTGCGACATCTGGTAGCGTGAATGGCGGGTTCTGCCCGCCCGGATAGGAATCGCGAATGAACGACTTCCCATTGTTCCCCGAACAGGCATCTACATTCGCCGGCACGGTCGATCTGCTTTACTATGTGCTGGTTGGGCTGAGCCTGGTGTTTGCCGGCTTGCTGCCCTTTGTCATCCTGTATCTGATCGTCCGCTATCATCGCAGTCAGAAGGTTGATCGCAGCAATCCAGTCATTTCCCATCTTGGTTTGGAGTTGACCTGGACGATCATTCCACTGATTCTGGTGCTGGCAGTCTTCTTTTGGGGCGCCTTTGTCTATATCGATATGCGCACGCCGCCGCCACAGGCACTTGAAGTGTATGTGATCGGTAAACAGTGGATGTGGCATACGCAGCATCCGAACGGCAAGCGTGAGAATAACGAACTCCATGTCCCGATCGGTCAGCCGGTGAAGCTGATTATGACTTCGCAAGACGTGATCCATAGCTTCTATATCCCGGCTTTCCGGGTCAAACAGGATGTACTGCCGGGCCGCTATACCACAATGTGGTTCGAGGCAACCAAGCCCGGCGAGTATCACCTGTTTTGCGCCGAGTATTGCGGCACCGAACATTCGGTGATGGGCGGCCGGGTGGTGGCCCTGAGTCTGGCTGATTATCAGCAGTGGCTGACAACGCCGGGCGTGGTAATTTTGCCCGACGGCAGCACCGGCGCCGCCGCGCCGACGGTGCCGCAGGTGGATGTTGATCTCGGCACGGTGCCGGCCGTCGGCGATCCGATGGTGCAAGCCGGCCAGCAGTTGTTCGCCAATCTTGGCTGCGCCTCGTGCCACCGCGACGACGGCGCCGGTCAGGGTCCGAGCTTGCAGGGTATCTTCGGCGAGACCCAGGCCCTTGCCGACGGCTCGGCGGTGGTGGTGGATGAGAACTACCTGCGCCAGTCGATCTTGAACCCAATGTCGCAGGTTGTTGCGGGCTATAACCCGATTATGCCGGCGTACGACGGCCAGGTGAGCGATGATCAACTCAATCAGTTGATCGCGTATATCAAGTCGCTTTCCGGAATTATGCCCGAGACAAGCGAGGGCGCGGTCGGGCCGACAGCTATTCCCGAACCCACCGCAGCGGTCGCGGCAACCGCTGGGCCGGCGACAACGGAGGGGCCGGCAACCGGGGGCGATACCGGTGCGATCAATGCCGATCTGGCCGCCGAAGGTGAGCAGATCTTCGCCAACCTTGGCTGCGCCTCGTGTCACCGCGACGACGGCGCCGGGATCGGGCCGGGCCTGGTTGGTCTGTTTGGCGAGTCTCGCCCGCTGGCCGACGGTGGCAGTGTGGTTGCCGACGAAGCCTATATCCGCGAGTCGATCCTGAATTCGACCGCAAAAGTTGCTGAAGGCTACAGCCCGATTATGCCGCCGTATCAAGGCCAGGTAAACGACGATCAACTGGCGGCGCTGGTCGAATATATTAAGTCGCTAGGGGAGTAGAGATGGCAACTACAACGCTGCCTCAGGGGTATTTGCGCGATGAGACTCCGGGCGTGTGGGCCTGGATTCGTGCGTGGCTCTTTACGGTTGATCACAAGCGCATCGCCATCCTCTATCTGTTGGCGATCAACGTCTTTTTCCTGCTCGGCGGCGCGGCAGCGACATTGGTGCGCGTCGAATTGGTGACGCCGCAGGGCGATTTGATGACATCGGACGTGTACAATCGCATGTTCACGCTCCACGGCATCATCATGGTCTTCTTCTTCCTGATCCCGGCGGTGCCGGCGGTGCTGGGCAATTTCCTGGTGCCGCTTATGCTCGGCGCACGCGATCTGGCCTTTCCACGGTTGAATCTGCTCAGTTGGTATTTGTATATGGGCGGCGGCTTGTTCGCCCTGATCGCCGCCGTCTTCGGGGGCGTGGATACCGGCTGGACGTTCTATACGCCGTTCAGTTCGACGTATTCGAACTCGAATGTGATCTTAACGATCACGGGCGCCTTTATCATGGGCTTCTCGTCGATCCTCACCGGCGTGAATTTCGTCGTCACAATCCATAAGATGCGGGCGCCGGGGTTAACATGGTTCCGTCTGCCGCTCTTTATCTGGGCGAACTACGCCACCAGCCTGATCCAGATCCTGGCGACGCCGGTGCTCGGGATCGCCCTGCTGCTGGTGGTGGTCGAGCGGGCCTGGGGCGTTGGGATCTTTGATCCGGCCCTGGGCGGCGATCCACTGCTCTTTCAGCATCTCTTCTGGTTCTACTCGCACCCGGCGGTCTACATCATGATCCTGCCGGCGTTCGGGGTGATCAGCGAGTTGATCAGCACCTTCTCGCGCCGGCGCATCTTCGGCTACGAGTTTATCGCCTTCTCCTCAATCGCGATCGCCATCCTGGGCTTCCTGGTCTGGGGACACCATATGTTTGTGAGCAGCCAGTCGGTCTATGCCGGCCTGGTGTTCAGCTTCATCACCATGCTGGTGGCCATCCCCTCGGCGATCAAGGTCTTTAATTGGACGGCGACGCTCTACAAGGGTTCGATCAGCTATCGCACGCCGATGCTCTACGCGCTCGGTTTCATCGGCCTGTTTGTGATCGGCGGGCTGACCGGGATCTTTCTCGGCGTGGTGGCGGTCGATATTCATGTCACCGACACCTACTTCGTGGTTGCGCACTTCCATTATGTGATGGTCGGCGGCACGATTATGGCCTATCTCGGCGGCATCCACTACTGGTGGCCGAAGATCACCGGCCGCATGTACAATGAGGTCTGGGGCGGGATTTCGGCCCTGATCGTGTTTGTCGGCTTCAACATGACCTTTTTCCCGCAGTTTGTGATGGGCTATCTGGGCATGCCGCGGCGCTATCACGTCTACCCGGAAGAGTTTCAGATCTATCATGTGCTCAGCACGGCCGGCGCAAGTATCCTGGCGATCGGCTTCATCCTGCCGATTATCTACCTGATGCTCTCGCTGCGCAACGGCCAGATCGCCGGCGATAATCCCTGGGAGGCGACCGGCCTGGAATGGAAGACCAGTTCGCCGCCGCCGACCTTCAACTTCGACAAGACGCCGATTGTGACCGAAGAGGCCTATGCTTATCCGCCCGAGGCGGCCGAGCTCGACGCAGCTCGTTGGCGACCGGGGAGCCCATTGTAATCTGACGTGAGGAGAAGCGGTTTGGCAACCACAGCACATGAACCCGGTCACGCTCACGGCCATACACCGGGGCTACAACATCATTTTGATACGCCCGAACAGCAGAAAGAGGCGGCTCAACTCGGGATGTGGGCCTTTCTGGTCACCGAGATTATGCTCTTCGGCGGGATCTTCATGGCCTATATCGCCTACCGCTGGGCCTTTCCCGAAATCTGGGAGAGCGCAGCAACCCACCTGAACACGCCCCTGGCAACGGTCAATACGGTTGTGCTGCTGGTGAGTTCGCTGACGGTTGCGCTGAGCGTGGCCTCGGCCGAAGCCGGGAATTACCGGCGCGTGGTGGTGTTGCTCCTGGTGACAATGGTTCTGGGGGCGACGTTCCTGGGGATCAAGGGTTACGAGTACAGCGAGAAGTTCGCCCACTGCAACGGCTACGCCACCCCACTGGATTGGGCAACCAATGGTGCGCCGTTGGGCGAGGTAGAGTGTCTGGTGCCGGGGCGGGCGTTTATCTACCCGGAAGCACACGGCGAGGCGGCAGCCGGCGAGGCCGGCCACAGCGCCGATAGCGAGTTGGAGGCGGCGCCGGAAGTGAATGTGGCCCTGAGTGAGAGCGAGGCGGCAACAGTGCCGATCGCCGGCCAGGGCACGCCATATCAGCTTTTCTATCTGCTCTACTTCTGCGCCACCGGCCTGCACGCCATCCACATGGTGATCGGACTGACCGTCGTGGGCGTGATCACCTGGATGACGGCACGCGGCAAGTTCTCGCCCGCCTACTTCACACCGATCGAGATCGGCGGGCTCTACTGGCACTTGATCGATATCGTCTGGGTGTTCCTATTCCCGCTCTTTTATCTGGTGTAAGCGATGGCAGAAAAAGATCTACACGCAACGTCCGTTCCGGGCGAAAGCCACCACGGCCATATCTCCGTCGGCACATACTACCGCGTATTCAGTGGTTTGATGCTGCTGATGATCCTGACCGTTGCCGCATGGTGGGTCGAGAAGAATTTGCTGGAACTGCCGGGTTGGCTGGCGGTAACCATCGCGATGTCGATCGCAATTGCGAAGACCGTGTTGATCATCGTCTACTTCATGCATGTGAAGGTAAGCGACAAGGTGACGCAACTCTTCGCCGGTGCGGCGTTTTTCTGGTTGGCGATCCTCTTCATCATCACAATGGGCGATTACTTCGCCCGCGGTTGGCCGCCGCAGGTTGGCCCGCTGCCTTGAGGATGCACAGTTGTCCGTAGGTGGAACAGGCCTGGGAACGCCCGCGTCGTAGTTACGACGCGGGCGTTGTTATGGGTTTAATGCCAGGTTATTGGGCTTTGGCTCACACTCCGCCGCCGCAAACAGACGTTGCATCGGCCCCGGCAAAACCCGGCCGCGGCATACCTATCACCGCCTACGTGTGGTATCATGCTGGCGAGCCTTTCCAATGCCAAGGAGAATTGCGTGACGCTGCTGCTGCTGATTCGCCACGGTGCAAACGATTGGGTACACGGGCGGCTGGCTGGTTGGACACCGGGAGTGCATCTGAACGAGGAGGGCCGAAATCAAGCGGCGGCACTGAGTGAGCGTCTTGGCGACTTACCGATCAGTGCGGTATACTCAAGCCCGCTTGAACGCTGTATCGAAACTGCGCAGGCCGTCGCCGGCCCACGGAATCTTACCTTGCGAGTGGTCGATCAGATCGGCGAGGTGCGCTACGGCGAGTGGCAAGGCGCCGAACTGAAGGAACTGTATAAGCACGAATTGTGGCCCGGCGTACAATTCTACCCCAGCGGTACGCGCTTCCCGAATGGTGAGACCCTCGGCGAGGCGCAGATGCGGATGGTTCAAGCACTCGATACCTTGCGCGCACAACACCCCAAGCAGATCATCGCCGTCTTCTCACACGCCGACTTGATCAAATTAGCCCTGGCGTACTATATTGGGGTGCATATTGATTTGTTTCAACGTCTGGTGATTAATCCGTGTTCTTTGAACGCACTTGCCTTTGAGCGCATGGGGCCGCGTCTGATGGCCTTGAATGATACCGGCTCATTGGAGCATTTGCGGCCAAAGCCGGAGCCTCAGGCCGGCGAGGCGGCCAATGGTCATGTTCCCGCCGAAGGCTCGTCGCAAGCAGCGCCGGCCGAGGAGAGAGCAGAGTAGTGGTATGTCTGAGTTTACTTTTGATCTGGAAGCAGTTCAGCGGATTACTACCGGCGCCGTCGGGCCGCGTGGTCAGCGGGTGTTTTATGTGCAGGCCCGTCGCGGCCCGCGCCTGATCACGATGCTTGCCGAAAAGGAGCAGGTGCGTGCGCTCGCCGATGCGATCAATCGCTTGCTCGATAGTCTGGCTGAGAAGAATCCGCGCCTTTCGACATCGGATGATCTGTTCGTCGCCGATATGAGCCTGGAAGAGCCGATTGAGCCTGAATTTCGCGTCGCCCAGATGGGCCTCGGTTATGATGCCGATCGCGATATGGTTGTGTTGCTGGTGCAAGGCTTACCCGACAATGAAGAGGTGGAGCCGATGACGGCGCGGCTTTCAGCCTCGCGTCCGCAGATGCGTGCACTTAGCCAACACGCTTCCCATGTGGTCGCCGCCGGTCGGCCGATCTGTGGTAATTGCGGGCGTCCGATCGATATCAGCGGGCACTTCTGCCCGCAACGGAACGGCCACGGGCCGGTGTATAGCGAACAGTAAATCACGGACTGCACCATGAGCGAGTCGCAGGAACTGAGTGTCGGAACGGTACTGAGCGCGCTTTCGCAAGGCCGGCTGGAGGTCGTTACGTCGATGCCCTACAGCAGCAACTATACGCTGCTGGTAAGCGTCGAACACGCCGGAATGCAGCTCCTGGCGATCTATAAACCGCGCCGCGGCGAACGCCCGCTCTGGGATTTCCCGAACGGTACGCTTTACCGGCGCGAAGTCGCAGCTTACCTGATCTCGGAAGCGCTTGGGTTTGATTTCATTCCGCCGACCGTCGTGCGCGAGGGGCCGTACGGCGTCGGCATGGTGCAGTTCTTTGTCGAGAACGACGAGGAATCGCACCTGTTCACAATGCTGAAAGAAGGCGGCTACGAAGATGAGATCCGGCAGCTTTGCGCCTTCGATGTGCTGGTGAATAATGCCGACCGCAAGAGCGGCCACGCACTCAAGGATCTGAACGGTCGGCTCTGGGCGATCGATCACGGGATTTGCTTTCACGTCGAGCCGAAATTGCGTACGGTGCTCTGGGATTTTATCGATGAGCCGCTGTCCGGCGATGTGATCGCCGGCCTCTGCAATTTGCGCCAGCGCCTTGATGCCAACGACGAATTGAGCCAGGCGCTCGGCAAGTTGCTCGACGGCAGCGAGATGCGCGCCCTGCGCCGCAGGCTTAACCGCCTGATCGAACGCGGTGTCTTTCCTGCCCCCGGCCCCGGCCCAAATGTCCCCTGGCCGCCGGTGTAGCAGAATGCAGAATGCATTTCCTTAGATCTCTCCCCAACCTCTTCACAATTGCTTCAACATCGTAGCGTACCCTATCTCCGTAGGGAACTATTGGTAGAACTTACGCAGTCGGCGTTGTTTCGCCCGGCGCAGCGCGTAACTTCTGTACTTGATGAACGACGGAGAGACGTATAATGAATCGCAATTGGCAGGGTTGGGCCGCACTCGTACTCGCCGGTCTCGCATTGATCGTCGCGATTTCCGGCCGCGGTATGGATCGTATGGCCTGGGCGCAGATGCAAGCGCCGGTAGCTCCTCAGGCGCCGCAGTTCGAACGATCCGATGAGTTCTCACGCATGCACGAGCGCTTCGGGCCGGGGATAATGGATCGCGAGCGTGGTTTCGCCATGGATGAAGAACGCTTTGAGCGCAGGTTCGGGCCGGGGATGATGGGCCATGATCGGCACGGTCACGGGTTCTTCTGGGGGTTGTTCGGGTTGCTCGGCGCTCTGACGAAATTGGCCGCCCTCGGCGCGTTGGCCTGGTTGTTGTTCCGCCTGTTCCGCCAGCGCAACGGCACCCCGCCCGCCGCGCCCACCACGCCCGCCGGCCACGATCCGCGCGTGGAATAAAGCTGGTGGCTACAGGCACGGCAGGGGCGCAGCATGCTGCGCCCTTACGCCATGGCGACGACCAATAGGAATGTCTATGACTCGCACGATACTTGTCGTTGATGATGAACCGGCGATTGTGCAGATCGCCCGTGATTATCTCGACCGGGCCGGGTTTCGCGTGATCAGCGCCGGCGATGGGAATGAGGCGCTGCGCCTGGCCCGCAACGAACGCCCGGCGTTGCTGGTGCTTGATCTGATGCTGCCGGCCATCGATGGTCTCGATATCACGCGCACCTTACGTCAAGATCCCGCTACCCGCAAGCTGCCGATCATTATGCTCACAGCCCGCGTCGATGAGACCGATCGCCTGATTGGATTGGAACTCGGCGCCGACGATTATATTACCAAGCCCTTCAGCCCACGTGAACTGGTGGCCCGCGTACGTGCGGTGCTGCGCCGCACCGACGGCGGCGAGACGCATTCCAGCCAGATTGTTGTCGGTGATCTGGTGATCGATATGGAACGCCGCAGTGTGCGCCGCAATGGCGAAGCAGTTGAACTGACCGCAACCGAGTTCGATATTCTGGCGGTGTTGGCCCGTGAACCGGGACGACCGTATACACGCGCCCAGTTGCTCGACCAGGTGTACGATGTGAGCTACGCCGGGTATGACCGCACCGTCGATGCGCATATTAAGAACTTGCGCCGAAAACTCGAACCCGATCCCCAGGCGCCGCGCTATATTCTGACCATCTACGGCGTCGGGTATAAGTTTATGGAACCATAGATCCTTTCCAACTATCCCAATGCGACCACGAATCTTTAGCCTGATGCTGACCGCGTTCGCCCTGGTGATTGTGCTGGGGCTGTTTGGCATGGGCACCTTTTTCTGGCTTGCAGTTGCCGATTTTGAGCACCGTTCATGGGGCGGGGTTGCCGAATCGCAAGTACGTGCCGAGGTGGCTCGCCTCGGCGATCTGTATACACAGGACGGCTGGGATGTAACCGCCGTCGATACCCGGCTGCGCGAGATCGAACGCAATCTGGCCGAGCGTCGCTGGGAGACGGTGACACTGCTCGACGCCGAGGGTCGCGTGATTGCGACGCAATCAAACACCATACCGCTATCGCCGCGTGCGCCCGCTGCGCCGTCGATATCTTCGCGTGAGCGCTTCGACGGCATGATGATGCCCGACGGCTTTCAGCAGATACTGCCGATCGAGTCCGACGGTAAGCGGGTGGGCGCACTGGTAGTAACGATCGACGGCCAGGCCTTGATGGAATCGGGCACATTCGATCGCGAGCGGGTCGGGCGCGGCATGATCAGCGCAACCCTGGCCCTGCTGGCGGTATTGCTTGGCCTTGCGGCGCTGTTCTCAAGCCGGATCAGCACACCGCTGCGCCATCTGACAGCCGCCGCACAGTCGTTGGCCGGCGGCGACATGACGGTGCGTGTGCAGCCCTCAACTGTGCGTGAGGTCGGGGAATTGGCCGGCGCATTCAATGGCATGGCCGATACTCTGGTGCGGGCCGATCAGCAACGCCGCCAACTCACCGCCGATGTTGCCCACGAGTTGCGCACCCCGCTCTCGATTATCAAAGGGCGGCTGGAAGGCATTCAAGATGGGATCTATCAGGCCGACGACGCGCATGTTGCCGGGCTTCTGGGCGAAGTGGCGCTCCTGGAGCGCCTGATCGAGGATCTGCGCCTGCTGGCATTGGCCGACGCCGGGCAATTGCCGCTTTACACCGATACCCTGAACATCGCCCGGTTACTGACTGATATTCGCGCATCGTTCGCGCCCGAAGCCGAGCGCCGGGAAATTGCGCTGGACGTACAGGTTGCCGAGAATCTGCCCGAGATCAGCGCTGATCCGCAACGGCTGGCACAGGTACTCGGCAATCTGGTAAGCAATGCATTGCGCCATACAGCGGCCGGGGGTACGGTGATGTTGCAGGCGGAAAGCAATCCGCACGGCGTCACACTGCATGTTTGCGATAACGGAGCCGGTATTCGGGCCGAGGATCTGCCCTACATCTTCGAGCGCTTCTACCGCGCCGACAAAGCGCGCACCCGCAGCAGCGGCGGCGCCGGATTGGGTCTGGCGATCGCCCGCAGGATCATCGAGGCCCACGGCGGCACCATTAGCGCCGCAAGCACTCCCGGCGCCGCACCACAATCAGCATCACGCTTCCAGGGCAAACCAACTGACCCCTGATCGCGTTGCTGCGCCGCGCAGCCATGGCAGATGCACCAGCACACCACGATAACAGATCCACCTACCGCCGCCAGATCCATCCACCCAACCCTCGTATTCCGCCGTCAGTCCCAGGTTATACAGGGCATGACGTGGTATATTTGAGCTACAGCAAAAACCCATATGTTATCGTAACGGAGCAATCCGTATGACACATCGCGCACTCTCGCCGAATATGATCGGCCGGGCGGCACAGTTGAGTGAGTTGCAGGGATACCTGGCCGAGGTGCAGAACGGCCGGGGCCGGATTGTACTTATCGCCGGAGAAGCCGGAGTTGGCAAAACCCGTCTGCTGCGTGAATTTGTGCAGCGCTGCGCTCCGATCCCCCATCTCACCATCTCCAGCGGCAGTTGCTATGATGAGCGACCGGCCCCGCCGTATGGCCCGTTCAGCGAGTTGTTGCGCAGCCTGGCCGCTGATCCGAATGTCGCGCCGTTGGCCGAATCGGCCGGAGCACTGGCCGGTGATCTACGGCGGCTGCTGCCCGAGTTGAGCGCGCCGATCACGCTTGAAGTCGATAGCGATCCGCTGGCGGAAAAGCGCCGCATGTTTCAGGCGATCTATCAGGTTATTCGCCCAGCCGATGCCCATTGTCACCTGTTGTTACTGGAAGATCTGCATTGGGCCGATCAGGCCAGCCAGGAGTTATTGTATTATCTGGCCCGCGTGATCGAAAACGAGCGAGTTCTGATCATCGGCACCTATCGCACCGATGAGATCCACCGCCTGCATCCGTTGGCCGGACTGATCGCCCGCCTGACCCGCGATCGCCGCTTGTATGAGATCCGGCTTAGTCCACTCTCGCGGATCGAACTGGCTCAGATGCTGACAGTGACCCTGGGGACGCAACCGCCCGGCGATCTGCTGAATATGCTTTATGAGCGCACGGAAGGGAACCCGTTTTTCACCGAAGAGGTGCTGGAGTCGTTGATCGACCACGGCAGCTTGCCACAGATGCTCGAAGATGCGCAACATAGCTTGCCGCTCAGCGATGTCGCGATCCCGCTCTCGATCAGAGACAGCATTATGCGCCGTATCGCCGATCTTGATCCGGTTAGCAGCGCCGTACTGCGTAATGCCGCCGTGGTCGGACGACGCTTCGACTTTGAACTGTTGCTCCACCTGAGTAACCTTGATGAGTCGACACTCTTACGGGCGCTGGCGGTGCTGGTCGAGCGACAGTTGATCAGCGAGGACACGAGCGGCGTCGAAGATCGGTACAAGTTCCGGCATGAACTGATCCGAGAAACATTGTACGAAGATATGCTACGCCGCGAACGGCGCATACGCCATGCCGAAGTGCTACGTAGCCTGGAAACACTTTACACCGATCGAATCGAAGCGGTGGTCGATCAACTGGCGTACCACGCGCTGCAAGCCCGCGTGATCGGGCCGGCCGCCCGCTATAGCGAGCTTGCCGGCGATCAGGCAACCACGATCCACGCCTACCGCGAGGCCCTCGGCCATTATGAGGCTGCGCTGGAAGCATACGAACAACTCGGCGGCGATGATCGGGCGCACCGGGCCGACCTGCTGATGCGCATCGCCTATAGTGCCTACCTGATCGACGATCTCCGACGCGCCAACGAATATTGGTGCGAGGTATTGGAGTTGTTCGAGCAACTTGGTGAACGCCGCCGCGCCGCCGATGTCCTGCGCTGGCTCGGACGTACCGCCCGCGATCTGGGCGATAGCGCCGCAGCGTTTCAGCATATCCACAGTGCGCTGGAGCGCCTGGAAGACGCCCCGCCTTGCCGCGAACTGGCGATGGCGTATAGTGCGCTTTCGCACCTGTACATGCTGGCGATCTTCGACGACTCCAGTGCGCCCGAACAGTGCATTAGCTGGGGCCGTAAAGCCCTGGAGATGGGCGAACTGCTTGCTGACGAGGCGGTGATCTGCCATGCCCTCAACAACATTGGGGTCGCAATGGTCGATTCGCAGCAGAGTGCGGAAGGAGTCGCCTACTTGCAGCGCAGCTTGCAGATCGCCCTGGCCCACGATCTGCCGGCCGATGCGGTGCGGGCCTATATCAACCTGAGCGGGAAGTTGTATAAGATCGGCAAGCACGGCGAGGGCATTAAACTGCTGCGGGAAGGCTGGGAGTATGCGATCAGCCACAATTATCTGCGCGGCAGCGGCAAACTACTGAGCGCCCTGACATGGGCCGAGATCGAGACCGGCAAGTGGGATATGGTCGAACAGCGCCTGCAAACAATGGATCACCCGATCTTTTTCGGCGGCAGCGATTGGCCGACCATCCGCCACGTTCAGGCGATTATTCATTGGGTGCGCGGGCAACTGCCTGCGACCCGTGAGTTACTGGAGCAGTTGATCGCCGAGGCCGACAATACGCATCGCGTCAAATACGGGCACTTACTGGTCTTTGTCTATCGTGCGCTGGGTGATTTACAGGCCGCTGAACGCATGGCCGACGAGATGGTGCGACTGATAGCCATCCACAGCGGAACCGATACCACGGTTTTGAAAGTGGGCCATCTGGCGTATCAGTTGACGGCGCCGCTGGAACTGTACCTCGATCTTGGCCGGCGCAGCGAGGCACTCAAAATCATGGCCGAGCTTGAGGCGGCGCCGATGAAAAACTGGATTCACGAGTTTCAACAGGCGACGATCTTGGAGATGCGCGGCCTTTGCGCCGACGAGATCAGCGCTGCCGCCGGCGCCTTCAGCGCATCCGAGGCGATCTGGCAGGCATTCGATTGCCGGCCCGATATTGTGCGGCTCCGCCGCCGTCGTGGCGAGCGGCTGTTGCGCGGCAATGCCGAACAGCGCCGCACAGCGGTTGAAGCATTACAATCGGCTCGGGCCTTAGCGGTGGAGCTTGATTTTCAGTACGAAATCGACAAGATCGACCGGATCATGGCCGATGAGCCACGCCGTATCGTGGTCGAGACACGCAACCCCGCTGGCCTGACGCCACGCGAACTTGAGGTGTTGGGCCTGGTGACGCGCGGGCTCTCGAATCGCGCCATCGCCGGCGAATTGCACATCTCCGAGAAAACCGCCGAAGTTCATGTGCGCAACATTCTGGGGAAACTCGGCCTCACTTCACGCACCCAGGCCGCCACCTACGCCCTCGAACATGGCCTGGTTTCGTTGGCGGTATAGGGATCCGCGCAGGCGCGACCCCTACGCCCGGATATGTTCTACCCTTAGGACTTTCGACCGACCCTTAGATCGATCAGGCACCGGAAGATACCTGATCCCGTAGATGTTGCGGGCGCCGGAGATCGATACCATAGCCTCAGTACAAGTCGTTGTTGACGAAATGAGGCGCACGATGAACGGCACCGAACGTGATCTATTTCTGGCGAAAGCTGAACTGAATCGCCGCTTGCAATGGGCCGCCGAAGAGCGTAAGGCACGCGCCGCCCGCCGGAATGAAGATACACCGACAAGTGTAAGCAATCACGGCGAGAAGCGCGACCGAGGTGGTTTTAGCTGGTTGCGCCGCCTCGCCGGGGCACGTCGGTAGGATCCGGCATACAGCCGATCAGGTGAACCACTTCCATACTGCTTCTGGTATACTGAGGTTTCAGGTTACGCGGCCCTCTCTATCCTGTATCCTGTATCCTGTATCCTCGCATGCTACTTACCCCCGACTGGACAATCAGCCTGGTTGGCGATCATCCGACGGCACGCCTGGCCGCCACAGAGTTGCAACGAACCTTGCAACGAATCGGTGGGCCGGCATTGCCGATCGGCGTCGCCAATCCCGACGGCCAACGTATTCTGCTGCGCCACGGCACATCCGGCGACGGATTCACTCGTATGAGCGACGGCCAGGGCATGCAGTTGCGCGGCGACGGCCCACGTGGCTTGTTGTACGCGGTCTACGATCTACTTGAAGCGCTCGGCTGTCGTTGGTTTGGCCCCGGCCCCAGCGGTGAACATTTACCCCGCTATGAACAGGTTACGCTGCCCACCGAAACACTTGCCGACCGACCGGCGATCGGCGGCCGGTGCTTGATCATCGGTCACGATTTGATGCTGGCCGACGGCGAACAGTGGATTATCTGGGCGGCCCGCGCCCGGCTCAACACGATCTTTATTCACACCATCAGTGCGCGGCTCGCCCTTGGCGCATGCCGCTTGCAGCGTTGGCAAGCGCGCCGGCGTACATTGCTGCCGTTGTTGCTGGAACGCGGCATGCAGCTGGAATTGGGCGGCCACCATTTGCGCGATCTGTTACCGCGCGCGCGCTTTCAGCGTAGCCCCGAACTGTTTCGCTTCGATGGCCGGCGGCGTACGCCGGATCACAACTGCTGTACCGGCAATCCCGCAACGCTGAAAATTCTGGCCCAGGCGACGATTGCCTTCGCGCGCCGCTTTCCCGAAGCTGCGGTGTACCACCTCTGGCCCGACGATATCCTCTTCGGGGGGTGGTGTAGCTGCCCGCTGTGCCGCGATCTCAGTCCGGCCGATCAAGCCCTGCGCGCCGCCAATGCCTGCGCCGCCGGCCTGGCCGAGGTGCGTCCCAATGCGCGACTGGCCTACCTGGCCTACCACGACACCGAGGCGCCGCCGCAGCAGGTTACCCCGGCGGCCAATGTCGATCTGCTGTTTGCGCCGCGACCGCGTTCTTACGCCCACGGCATCGGCGGCGCCGAGAGCGCGTTGAACAGGGTGTATTCCAGCCGACTGGCGGCGAATATCGCCCGCTTCGGCCCGCAGCGGAGTGCAGTATTTGAGTATTATCTGGACGGCATTTTGTTTAAGTCGGCACCGCCGCCGCTGCCCGAGGTGATCGCTGCCGATATGCGGCACTACCGGAATGCCGGTGTGCAATCGGTTCAGGTGCTGCTCACCGGTGATCGGCCCTGGCACGCAATCCCACCGAATGCCGCCCTCTTCGCACGGCTGGCGTGGGAACCCGACGCTGATCCATCGGCGTTGTTGGCCGAAATCGCCGCCGCCCGCGCCCCACGTACCCCCGAAGCCTTGTATCAAGCCTACTGTGCCCTTGGCCAGGCATGGCGCGCGGCCCTCGATCATGATCCGGCGGAACGCCCGACGCTGTTGCTCAATCTGCGCGATCTTGTCAGCCAGCCGCCAACCGATATCCTTGATATGATGGCGCGCCGGCGCCAAGCAGCGAGCAGCGCTTCGATCAGTTGCGGCGGGCGGTTCCTTCGCTGGCGGAAGGGCGCGCTGCCTGGGCGCAGGTTACCGCCGGCGCATTCACCGAAGCGCCAACCCTGGCCGCTGAACAGGCCGAGTGGGAGGCCGGTGCAATGCTGCTGGAACTGCTGCTGGCGCGCCAGGAGTTGTATATCCTGGCCGCACGCGGCGCCTCGCGCACGGTGCTGCGCCACGCCCTGGCCGAAGCCCAGGCCGCGCTCAATGCACTCATCTACTGGGCGCGTACGCATGTGCCGGCCCACGCCCAGGCTAACCACCTGCTGTTGCGCACGCTTTTGCAACTCCACCTGGATTGGATCGACGATCGCCACCTTGCCCCACCCTGGCGGCGCCTCGCCCTACGAGCCCAACGGGCGGCCACGATCTCGCGCCTGCTCGCGGCGCTTATGCTGTAGCGCGCCGCCTAACTTATCCAACCCTAAGCAAAACTTAATCTAAACTAAACACCCTCGCGTTATGCTCAAACTTGTTTGCGGCATTCCAACCGGCTGAAACCCGCAAATACGTCGATCGTCGTCCTGAAGCCATGTAAGGAGTCGTTTGCAGATGAGTCGAAACACGTTACTGATCGGCCTGATCCTGCTGGTTGTTGTGCTCGGTGGAGGTGGATTCTGGCTTTATAATACGGTTCTCGGTGAGACAGAGGCTGCCAGCGGGCCGATCACCGCTGTTCCGCTCGATCTGAGCAGCGCCCCAACCAGCGCCCCCGAACCAACTGCCGCTGCGGCAAGCGCGCCGCTACGCTATCAGATTGTCCAGAGCGGCTCGCAAGTGCGGTTTCAACTCGATGAACTACTCAACGGATCACCCTTCACCGTCGTCGGCAGCACCGATCAGGTTGCCGGTGAATTGGCCCTGGCGAGCGATGACCTTGGTGGCGCCCAGATTGGTGTGATCACGATCAACGCCCGCACCCTCGCCACCGACAGCGATCGACGCGATCGGGCAATTCGCAATGTGGTGCTCAGCACCGACAGCTACGAATTTATCACCTTCACACCCACAGCGATCAATGGCTTGAGCGGCAGCGGTGAGCCGGGCCAGAGCTACAGCTTCGAGATCGTCGGCGATTTGACCATCCGCGACGTAACCTTGCCGGTTGTCTTTACAGCTCAAGTAACCGCCGAGAGCGCCGAGCGACTGATCGGCAGTGCCACAACCACGATCAACCGTAACGACTATGGACTCGTGATCCCCGATGTTCCGTTCGTAGCCAATGTGAGCGAAGATGTGATCCTGACGATCGACTTTGTGGCCGAGGCGGTGTAGAATCAATGCAAAGTGCAATTTGCAAAACTAACGCCGATTCGCGGGGCGCGCGTTCTCTGCTATGATTGGGCCGGTTTAGGCAGATCATACGAGAGAACATGGCATGAATGATCAAGCATTGAGTGATGGATTGGTGTTGCGCACGCTACACGCCGACGAGGATGTCGCGCGCGTAGCGGCGTTTCATAGCAGTGTGTTCGGGCCGGGTCTAGCGACTCTGGTGCAGGGTTTATTGCAGCATCACCCGCAGAGGGCGCAATCCCACTGGTTGTATGTTGAAGATACAACCACCAACAAGGTGGTAGGCGGGCTTTGTTTGCTGCCGTGGAAGCTGGATTTCGCTGGAGTTGAACTGCACGCCGGCGAGATGGGAATTGTCGCCACAGACGAAAATTACCGAAAACGCGGGCTGATCCGCGCCCTCAATGAACGCTTCGATACGCTCCTGCACGCCGACAACTACGATCTCAGTATTATCCAGGGTATCCCCTATTTCTACCGCCAGTTCGACTACCACTACACAATGCCGCTGGAAGCATGGTGCCGGGTCGAGCTGCACCAATTCAGCGGCGATACGCCGGAGGGCTATGAGTTCCGCCGGGCAAACGAGACCGACATCCCACAACTGGCGGAATTGTATGCTGCGGCGGCGAGCGATCTGACGATCAGCGCCCGGCGCGACGAGGCGATCTGGCGCTACCTGTTGGGGCCGGCGATGCAGACCGAGACGGCCGGCGCATTCTGGCTGATCAGCACGCCGAACAGGAACCCGGCGGGATATGTGCGCGTGATGGAGAGCGGCTTTGGTGATGGACTGATCTGCGGCGAAGCCTCGCAACTCGGCGCCGACACAGCCGTGGCGAGCCTGCACTGGCTGACAAACCTGGCTCGCGAACGGCACAAGCCCTACCTGCGCTTAAATGTGCCGAAACGCCATGTCATCAATCAGGTGGCTCAGGTACGCGGCGCCGGCGAATGGAGCGCCTACGCATGGCAGGTACGCATCCTTGATCCGGTGGCGTTGCTGCATAAACTTGGGCCGCTATTCGAGCAGCGCATCGCCGCAAGCCCTTCGCCACACTCACCCGCGACTCTGATCATCAACCTCCTACC
>JAAUQO010000042.1 GCA_012032775.1 Oscillochloris sp.
ATCAGCGTAGGTGAGCAACAACGCCAACACCAGCATCCCGGCCCAATCGAAGGGCGGCAGGCGCCGCCGGCCGGCGCGCCGGCAGATTACGGTAGGCCATCCAGAGTATCAGCCCTGCGATCGGCACAATTCAGCAAAAAGATCCACTGCCATCCGGCCACCAGCAAAATCAGCGAGGCGAGCAGCGGGCCGAGCAAAAACGCCATCCCAAACGTCGCACCGATCAGCCCGAGCGCCTTACCGCGCTCTTCAGCCGGAAACGCATCGCCGACAACTGCACTCGCCGTTGGGGTGACGCCGCCCGCCGCAAAGCCCTGGATCGCGCGCCCAACCAGCACCATGCTAAAACCCGGCGCAAGCGCGATCAGCAGCGAGCCGAGCCCAAAGGCGGCCACACAGAACAGATAGATCGGTCGGCGACCATAGCGATCACTCAGACTCGCCATCAACGCCGTACTTGCCAGTGAGAACAGGCTGAAGACAATCGTAATCATGCCGATCTGGCTGATATCAACCGCAAAGGCGGCCTGAAGGGCGGGAATCGCCGGCGCAATGATCGCCGCATCGAGGGCGGCCATAAATACGCCGATAAACAGCACATTCATGATCCGGCGCCGCAAAGCAGGATCGCCGTCGGGTCCAACACTGGACGCATGCATAGATTACCTCGCTGGGGCAATTTCAGATGATGTGCCTCGCATATCACCTGTGCTTCTGGATAGGGGAATTATACCCGTATTTCGCGCGTAGTTTGCAGATTCCAGCCCTGCGATATCAACAACCGGCGCAATTACGCCGCCTTTGTGGTATCCTGAAGACTCGATGATTTCATCTGCATAGCGGAGTATGTTGTGGCTCGTCCTCGCCGCGCCCCTGTTGGCGATCTCCCGCTCGATCGTATTCTGGTCGGCGATTGTGTGGAGATGTTAGGCACTCTGCCGGAGCGGTCGGTGGATGTGATTTTCGCCGACCCACCCTACAATCTTCAACTGCAACAGGAATTACATCGCCCTAACCTCAGCCGGGTCGATGCCGTCGATGCGGCCTGGGATCAGTTCAGCGATTTTGCCGCCTATGATGCGTTCAGCGTGGCCTGGCTGAACGCCTGTCGTCGGGTGTTGAAGGATGACGGCGGGCTCTGGGTGATCGGCAGTTACCACAATATCTACCGCGTCGGAACGCAGGTGCAGAACCTCGGCTTCTGGATTTTGAACGATGTGATCTGGGTGAAGCGGAACCCAATGCCGAATTTTCGCGGCGTTCGGCTCACCAATGCCCACGAGACATTACTCTGGTGCGCCAAATCGCCGAACGGCCGACCGGCCTTCAATTATCATGGGCTGAAGGCGGGCAACGAAGATCGGCAACTGCGCAGCGATTGGGAGATCCCGATTTGCAGCGGCAACGAGCGCCTGATGATCGCGGGCAAAAAACTTCATCCAACCCAGAAACCCGAGGCATTGCTTCAGCGCGTGCTGATGATGAGCAGCCGGCCGGGGGATGTTGTGCTCGACCCGTTTTTCGGCACCGGCACCAGTGGCGCAGTGGCGAAGCGCCTGGGTCGGCGCTTTATTGGGATCGAGCGTGACGAAACCTATGCGGCGGCGGCGCAACAGCGGATCGACGCCGTGGTTCCGCTCGACGATCCGTCACTCATCGTCCCCGACGGCGGACGCCGCGCGGCGCCGCGCATCCCATTGCTCAGTCTGATCGAACACGGCTTGCTCCGGGTTGGGCAATCGCTTTTCTTCGATGGTGATCCGGCCCGCAGCGCGCTCATCCTGGCCGACGGCAGCATCCGCAATAACGCCGATGTTCGCGGCTCGATCCATCGCGTCGGGGCTGCGACCGCCGGATTAAGCGCGTGCAACGGCTGGGAGCGCTGGCAGTACCACGATGAGCATGGCGTCAACCGGCCGATCGACGCGCTGCGCGAGCAATTGCGCCGCCGTATCGCCGATGGCTAGCCAAAAGGCGAAAACCTCACCATCAGCACCGCCGACGGCCGCAGCCTGACGTTTGTGAAAGCATAAGGCCCGCATCCGTAAAGCAGGGCGCATATGCACAATCGCCGCAGTGCGTCGCCCCGACGGGGCTTTACGCCTTCCCCACGCCGCGATCCGGCCGCCGCCGGGATACGTCCGCCGGGATGCATGAATCGCCCTCGATCCGTCAAAAAATCCACAAGTGAGTATAATCAAAGCTCAGCGATGTTTCCTTGTCTGTGGTCGAGTTATTTGTGATCCCAAACATCTCACCCGAACTGAGTTATGTACTCGTCCTCTTCATCCGCAGCGGCGTCGGACTGATCCTGTTGCTGCTGATCTACTGGCGCCTACGCCGGGTGATCGCCAGTCGTAGCCTGGGATTGCTCTATCTCGGCGCCGCATCGGCATTGGTTCTGCTGGTTGTTCTCGACGGCCTCGGCTTGCTGCCGACCGGTTTGCTGCGCAGCCTGCTCCTGGCGGCCCTGGTGCTGGTCTGGGGCTATATTCTGTTCGACTTGAGCGAGTCGCTCGTGGTGGAGCGTTCGCTGCATAAGCGCGGGATCACCGTTCCTCGTCTGGCCCGCGATATCGTGCGGGCTATTGCCGTCATCGCCCTGGCCTTGCTCACGATCAATCAGATCTTCGGCGTGTCGCTCAACTCGCTCTTGATCTCCTCGACTGTGCTATCGGCGGTGCTGGGCCTCGCCCTCCAGGACTTGCTGAAGGATATGATCGCCGGGATCGCTTTGCAAACCGAGCGCCCTTATGGGCCGGGCGATTGGCTGCTGTTGGACACCAACCAACCGGCCCGGGTGATCGAGATGAACTGGCGCGCCACCAGGCTCGTCACGGTTGATAATACCCACCTGGTTGTGCCGAATGCCCAGATGGCCCTGACCACGATCAACAATTATTCGATCGTCCAGCCGTTGCAGGCGCTCCATATCGAGATCCTGCTCTCGCCCGATCATCCGCCCAATCAGGTCAAAGAGGCGCTGGCCCACGCGGCGGCCAACGCCCCCGGCGTCCTGAGCGATCCACCGCCGGCGGCGCGCTTGATCACCTATGGCGAGTATAGCGTTACCTACGATGTCAAGTTCTGGATGGCCGATTTCTCGCGTTATATCGAAACCCGCGACGCCGTGATGACCAATATCTGGTATCACATGCGCCGCGCCGGGTATCGCTTGCCGTATCCGGTACGTGATATCTTTGTGCATGAATCGGACGCTCATACAACCCGGATCGACGAAGCCCATCGCCGCGACGAGATCCGGATCGCGTTGCGCCAGGTCGATCTCTTCGCCATCCTGAGTGACGACGAGTTGGACGAGTTGGTTCAAAATGCGCTGTTACGGATCTACGGCGCCGGCGAGTTGCTGGTGCGCCAGGGCGATCGTGATGATGCGTTGTTTGTGATTGTGCAAGGCCGCACCAGAGTTGAGGCGGCCGGGCCGAATAACTTGCCGGTGCGCCTGGCCGATCTGGCCGCCGGCGATATTTTCGGCGAACTGGCCCTGCTCACCGGCGAGCCGCGCCTGGCCACCGTCACCGCAATTGAAGATGTCCAGGCGGTTGTGGTCGAACGCGAAGATCTCGCCCCGCTGCTCGAACGTAATCCCAGCCTCCCGGCACTGCTGAGTGAAGTGTTGGATCGTCGCCTGAACGAGATCCGCAAGGCGCTGGAAAATAATCCGGCCACTGTCGCCGAACCCCCGCCGCCGCTCACCCAGCCCACGCTGCTGCGCCGGATCCGGCGTATGTTCGGCCTGTCGTAAAGGTGATGTGTGACAAGCTAACCTGATCATCCAGGCCCTTCCGGTTGTCCAGTTGAGGAGTTTCACGATGTCCGGCCGACGACCCCCGAAATTTTGCCCGCAGTGTGGTGCGACACTTCCACCCGACTCGCCGCGGTTTTGTATCGAGTGCGGTACAACACTGCAACGCGGCGATCAGCCGGCCGCTCCCGCCGTGCCGGTGCCGGCGGCAGGCAATGCGACGGTGCGGCTCGGCAATGCGCGTGCGCCGCAAAGCGTGATCGGCGGCACCGTCAAACTCCCAACCTCAGGCGCGATTCCGCCGGGCCTCTGGGTGCGTGATGAACCGCCCGGCCTTGAAGATGTGGTGGCGATCTACCCGCCGTTGCGCGCAGTTGCCGGCGGCTGGAGCGGACAACGTGGCCGCGGTTGGAAACTCGTCGAGCGTGCCGCCCGCGGAACCCGCCAGGTCTTCACCTTTGTCAGCACCGTCGATTGGTTTCCGGCGCCGGGTTGCGGCGGCGGGCTGCACCTTGCCGTCCAGATCGGCGCCAGTTCCCAGGCCGAAGAGGGCCGCGAGCGGCGCGGTTTTCGTTATCGGATCGGCAGCAGCGGCCCGATGGAGGTACTCGAAAGCCATTGGCACACCAAGCAGGGCGCCGTCCTTCAGTTGCCGCTGCCCCAGATCCAGCTCATGGCCCCGCCGCGCATCCCACGGGTCTCCGATTTTGAAGAGGGGATCGAGACGATGTCGGCCGGCGAGGCGACGCGCTGGGCTGCCGGCGGCGCAACCCAGGGGCTCTACCAACTGCGCCTCGATTGGCCGAACCAGGAACACACGCCGGCCGGCCGCGGTATTACGCTGCTGCCGTTGCCCAAAGACATTACCCCGACACCCTGGTGGCAACGCTTACTGAGCGGCGGGCTGCCGAATCGCTATGCGGTGCGGATCGAACGACCGTTTATCTGCACCGTCGAGGAATGGGAGCGCCGCATGCCACGCATCCGCGACGAAGCCCGTAGCCTCGGGCTGGACATCGAGGCTGCGTTGGCCGCCGAGTGGTGGCTCGATCAACATGGCCACGACGGCGTGATCTTCACCGCCGCCCGCGAACGCTACGAGGCCGAGCAGGTGTTGATCGCCTTCCGCCGTAGCCAGTTGGTACGCGTACAATAGATACACTTCGCCGCAGGCATCCAACAAATGCCGTCCGAGTGCGTCACACGGTTGCGCACTCCGGCGGCCTATGCTACAATGCCCGGCATCGAGCGGAGTGGCCAATCTCCGTAGTGCGGCGACGTAGCAAAGTGGTAATGCAGCGGTCTGCAAAACCGCCACTCGCGGGTTCGATTCCCGCCGTCGCCTCCAGTGCAGACTAAAGGACGGAAGACGAAGGAAGGGCAACCATCCGCTTCGTCCTCCGTCTTTCTTTTTGAGCGCTAAATTGTTGGAGTAGGTATGCATATCCTCGTGACCGGCGGCGCGGGTTTTATCGGTTGTAATCTGGTGGCCCGCCTGTTACGGCGCGGCGATCATGTGACGATCTTCGATAACCTTTCACGGCCGCGCACACCCCATAACCTGGC
This sequence comes from Oscillochloris sp., assembly GCA_012032775.1. Lineage (GTDB taxonomy): Bacteria > Chloroflexota > Chloroflexia > Chloroflexales > Chloroflexaceae > JAAUQO01. The sequence continues at coordinate 5,333 of JAAUQO010000042.1, forward strand.
CTGGCTTGAGCAGATCGCCGCCGCAACACCCGGCCGGCTGGAGATGGTTCGAGCCGATATTCGTGATGCCGATGCATTGGTGCAAGCGGCCAAAGATGTCGCGGCGATCTTTCACCTCGCCGGGCAAGTGGCCGTCACTACCTCGGTACTCGATCCGCGCAGCGATTTCGAGATCAATGCCCTCGGCACCTTTAATGTCCTTGAAGCCGCCCGCACTGCGCCGAAACCGCCCGCCGTGATCTATGCTTCAACCAACAAAGTCTACGGCGGCATGGAAGATCTGACGATCGTCGAGGATGCGACCCGCTACCGTTATCGCGATCTGCCGTACGGGATCGATGAGGCCCGCCCGCTGGATTTCCACTCACCATACGGCAATTCCAAAGGCTCCGGCGATCAGTATGTCCGCGATTACGCCCGCATCTACGGCATTCCGACCGTGGTGCTGCGGCAATCGGCGATCTACGGCCCGCGCCAGTTCGGCGTCGAAGATCAGGGTTGGGCCGCGCACTTTGTGATCGCGGCGCAAACCGGCAAGCCGATCAGCATCTACGGCGACGGCAAACAGGTTCGCGATATGCTCTTTATCGACGATCTGATCGACCTGTATGAGGTAGTATTGGCAAATGTCGAACGGCTGTCCGGCCAGATCTTCAATGTCGGCGGCGGCCCGCAGCACAGTATCTCGATCTGGCGCGAGTTTCAACCGTTGCTGACCCGCTTCGCCGAGGATGTGGTGGAAGCGGCCCATTACGGCGATTGGCGCCCCGGCGATCAGCCGGTCTGTATCCTCGATATTCGCAAGGCCGAACGGGAACTCGGCTGGAAACCGCAGGTCGATGTCGAAACCGGCCTGCGCCGGCTCTGGGATTGGGTCGCGGCCAATATTGAACTGTTTCGCTAAATGGGATGGCGAAGTATTTCGTGATGCGACGTGCTTCGCCCTTACACATATCGTATGCGTATTCTTTGCGCTCTGACCTACTATCGGCCCTACACCAGCGGCCTGACGATCTATGTCCAGCGGCTCGCAACTGCGTTGGCCCGCCGCGGCCACGAGGTTACGGTGCTGACTTCGCAGTACGATCCGAGTCTTCCGCAGCGTGAACTGATGGACGGTGTTCGGGTGGTGCGCGCCCCGGTGGCGGCGCGTGTCAGCAAGGGCGTGATTATGCCCACCTTCGGCTGGTTGGCGACGGCGCTGTCGCTGCGCCACGATGTGATGAGCCTGCACCTGCCGCAGTTTGACGCGCCCGGCCTGGCGCTGCGCGGGCGCCTGTTGCGCCAGCCGGTGGTACTGACCTACCACTCCGACCTGAAATTGCCGCCCGGCGCCCTGAACCGGGTGGCGAATTCAGTTGTCATGGCGCTAACCTGGCGGCCGGCAAACTCGCAACCCGGATCGTCGCCTACACCCAGGACTTCGCCGATCATTCGCCGTATTTGCGGCGCTTTCGTGAGAAGATCGTCGTGATTCCGCCGCCGGTCGAAGTGGCAAGCGTCGCGCCGGAAGATGTAACCGGCTTCCGCGAGACCTACAATCTGCGCGGGCCGGTGATTGGGATGGCCGCCCGTCTGGCTGCCGAAAAGGGCGTCGAAGTGCTGCTTGATGCGCTGCCACAGGTGTTGGAGCGCTACCCCAACGCACGCGTGCTTTTCGCCGGCCCACACGAAAATGTGCTCGGCGAGGAGGATTACGCCCGCCGCGTCGCACCAACGCTGGAGCGCTTTCGCGCCCATTGGACCTTTGTCGGCACCCTTGGCCCGGCCGAGATGGCCGCCTTCTTCCCCAACCTCGACGTGATTGTGGTGCCCTCGCTCAACTCCACCGAAACCTTCGGCCTTGTGCAGGTCGAGGCGATGCTCTGCGGCACACCCTCGATCGCAAGTGCGTTGCCGGGCGTGCGCCAGCCGGTGCTGCAAACCGGCATGGGCGAGGTAGTGCCGATCGGGGATAGCAAGGCCCTCGCCGCAGCCCTGTTGCGTGTGCTCGACAACCGCGACAGCTATGTTCGCCCGCGATCCGAGATTGCGGCCAAATTTTCAACCGAGAAGACCGCCGAGGAATACGAACGGCTCCTTACCGAGCTGCGCTGAATATGCACGATTATCTTCGACCACATTTATACACCTTGCCGATCCACCGCGCCATGTTGCGGGCGGTGGAGGCACGCCTGTTCGCCGAACTCGCTCCCGACCTGGCCGAACCGATCGTCGATATCGGCTCCGGCGACGGCACATTTGTCCAGATTGCGTTTCCCGGCAAGCATGTCTATGGCATCGATCCAATCCGCAGCGACACCTACGAGGCCCAGCGGCGCGGGGTGTATGCCGGACTCAGCATCTCCGACGGCTCGGCATTGCCCTTCCCCGACAACCATTTCGCCAGCGCGATCAGTAACTGCGTGCTGGAACATGTTGTCCCGCTCGATGCAACCCTGCGCGAGACAGCCCGCGTGTTGCGACCCGGCGGCACCTTCGTGGCATCGGTGGTCGGCAATCGCTTTCCACAGGATCTTTTCGGCAGTTGGCTGCTCGACCAACTCGGCCTCGACGGCTCACAGTATGGGCGCTGGTTCAACAAGATCTCGGTGCATCACAACACACTCAGCCGCGCCGACTGGACCGCCCGTTTCAATCAGGCCGGCTTCGAACTGGTCTCCTGCCGGCCATACTTCAGCAGCGCTGCGCTGAAACTCTTCGATCTGAGCCATTATTACGGCGCGCCGAGCCTGATCACGCGCAAACTCACCGGGCGCTGGTTGCTCTACCCGCCCCTAACGCCGAACCTGCTCTGGGAGCCGTTGTTGCGCCGGATCTACACCGCGCCGGCGCCCGAGGATGCGCCATATTACTTCTTTGTGTTGCGAAAACGGAGTACTGTGTAACCGTGTCCGGCTGTACGCTGTAGCCTAGCGTTTCCCTTCCATCTCCGGCGCCGTTGTGGCGATCGGGTCGGGGGTGCGGGCGATGGTGTAGATCTCTTCGAGCCGGCGCACCGCCCGATCCCACGAGAAATCATGCACGGCGCGCATACGTAAAGCCCCGGCGAGCCGTTGGGCAAGTTCGTGGTCGTCGAGCGCACGTACAAGTTTCGCCGCCAGATCTTCGGCGCTGCCGAGTTGGGCGTAGATGCCGTGTTCGCCCAGGATCTCGCGGCTAACCGGCGTCTCAAAGGCAACCACCGGCAGGCCCATGGCCATGTAGTTACTGATCTTGCCGTTCCCCTCGGTTAAACTCATCTTCGGCGCTACCGCCACATCACCCAGCGCCAGGTAGCTGTGCAGATCGCGGTAGATAATCCGTCCCGGCAGCGTCACATAGTCGGCCACGCCGAGTGCGGCCGCATAGGCCCGGTAGCTGTGTGGGTCGGGATGGCCCATAATCAGGAAATGAGTATCGGGCTTGCGAGCGGTGAGGATGCGGGCCGCGTCGATCAGCACGTTGGTGCCCTGGTAGGGCGCCAGCAGCCCGATATAGACCACGATCCGCCGGTCGGGCGGGATGCCCAACTCGGCCCGCAGCCGTTCGCGCTGGGCCGTCCACTCCGGCGAACCGTCGAAAGGCCGGAAACGGGTCGTATCGACACCATCGGGCAACGCAAACAGTCGCCCCGGCCGCACCGAGCCATCGCGTTGCAGCAAACCGGCGGCATTGTAGGTACTGGTCATCACCGCATCGGCCTGCGTATTCAGCCAGCGTTCAAGCCGTGCCAGCGGCGCGAAGAACGGGCTTTTCCGGTTGATAAAGCCATGATCAAGCATTTCACTGGTCATGCTGCCCTGATAATCGAGCACCAGCGGGCGGTGAAACAGGCGTTTAAGCGCAACCCCGATCGCCGCAGCCTCGTGGGTATGGGCGTGAATAATGTCGGGGCGGGCGCCAAGGGCAACTCGTAAGGCCCGCCACCCCAGGCCAACATCGAGGTACAGCTTGTGGCGTGATGAACCGACAACGGCGCGCTTGATCCAGGGCACATCCCAGGAGCGACGAATATCGAGGCCGGGCATATCGTCGCCATTATGATAGGTGGCCAGGATCAACTTATGACCGTGGCGCTGCAAGGCCCGCGCCTCCTCCCAGATCCGCACATGATTACCGTAATCGGAGAAAAAACTGGTGGAGGCGATCATCAAGATCGTGTAGGACATGGTTCCTTACCGTTCCAAGGCCAGGTGGATCAGCGGGCCGATCTCCGGCGGCAACATCCCATCTGCGGCCGACTCGTAGTGCTCGTCGGCAAACGGCAGATTGCGTTGCGCGATCCAATCTTCCGGCAACGTCTCCATATCGAAGACAAAATGCACCGGGCCGTACTCGCCGTAGAACGTCGTCTCGACTTCGTCGTACATTTCTTCCAGGATCGCGTCGCCGCAGTAGTGTCCACGTGCCCAAGCAACCCCGTTGCCGCTCACTTCAATCCAGATTGCGTCGCTAGCGAAGGCTCGGGCAAGCTCACGGGCCAGTTCGCGATCGGCGAAATAGCGCGGATCTTCCCAGATTGTCACCCAACCGTTATTTGGCGGTACAATGAAGAAAAGCCGGCGCGATTTCTGGGCGATCATGATGCGCCCGCTGATCTCGCCCGGCCCAAGCTCGACCGGATGAAAGCCGCGCGCAACCAGATACGCCATAAGCGCAGTTGCGACGGCCTGCGGATCGGCGTGGGCCACATAGATTGCAGCGCTGTTATTCATACGCGGCGCATTGTACGCCAGGCGCTACAGACGTGCAAACGGGTATGCTAGCCAGAATGCGGAATGCAGAATGCAGCGCGCTGCCGGCGTGAAACGCAATACGCAGAAGGTACGGGCGAATAACATCTGAAGGAGGAAATCGTGGCGATCGCCGATTTGCGCAAAGAGTACACCCGGCACGGCCTGGATGAATCCGCCGCCGCCGCCGATCCATTCGATCAGTTCGATCTCTGGTTCAACGAGGCGCTGAACTCGGGTTTGATCGAGCCAAACGCCATGACATTGGCAACCGTCGATGCTTCCGGTCGGCCATCAGCCCGCGTGGTGCTGCTCAAGGGCTACGACCGGCGCGGCTTCGTGTTCTTCAGCAACTACGAGAGTCGCAAAGCTCAGGCGCTTCAGGCCACCGGCGTTGCCGCGCTGGTTTTTTATTGGATCGAGTTGGAACGGCAGATTCGGATCGAGGGGAAGGTCGAGCGCATCGATCCGTGTGAGTCGGACGAGTATTTTGCGAGCCGGCCGCTCGGCAGCCGGTTGGGCGCCTGGGCCTCGCCGCAAAGCCGGCCGATCGACGGGCGTGAGGATCTGAACACCCGTTTGGCGGCGGTCACAGTTCGCTTCGCCGAAAGCGAGATCCCGCGTCCACCGCATTGGGGCGGCTTCCGCGTCATCCCCGACGCCTTCGAGTTCTGGCAGGGCCGGCCGAGCCGCCTGCACGACCGGCTATGCTATCAACTGAGCGCCGCAGGTTGGAGTCGCACGCGCCTGGCGCCGTAAGGGCCGCGCATGTGTGGCCCCGGCGGATCTACGAAACCTCGCCCACCAGCAAGATCGGCGTGGTGGGGCCGGGGCTTCCCGGCGCCGGTTCATTCGTGATTGCCAGGGTCGCCCCGGTCGGCGGCGCGCCGGTTACCAGTGTTCCATAACCATCTTCGCCGATCTGGAAAATACCGGCGCTTTGCGGCGCCGCATCACCCGCGATCACCCAGAGTTGGTAAACCCGGCCGGGAGCTAACTCCGGCAGAGCGGCCACCAACAACAACCGGCCCTCGGGCGAGACCAACGCCGTGCCGCGGCCGCCGTCGCCGGCAAGCTCTGCGACAGCTACCGGGCGGGCCAATGCTTCGGCAACCTGCTGCACCTCACTGCGCGCCGCCGCCAACTCGGCCTGGGCGAGTGAAAGCTGGGCCTGCGTATTCAGCAGTTGCACAAACACAATCAGCAGCAGCATTGCAAGAATCGCCACAAGACCGCCGGAACGCAGAATCCACTGCCACCATGGTGTCGGTCGCGGGCGAGGCGGCGGGATCGTGCGGCCCAACGCGCGATCCAGCGCGCGCTGCCGCAGATCAGCCGGCGGTGGGCTTTCCGGCAAGCCATATGGTAACTGCTCGACAACCGCCTGCAACTCGGCCAACTCGGCACGCAACGCGGGCCGCTCTTGCAGCAGCGCATGCACCCGCTCGATATCTTCCGGCTCAAGCGCATCAAGTGCATAGGCAACCAGCAGATCGCTGATGTCTTCTGAAGATAATTGCTGCATAGCTTACTCCGCGTTCGGCCGTAATAGATCGCGTAACTTATGTAAACCGAGACGCAACCGAGTCTTGATCGTACCGATCGGCTCACCGAGGCGCTCCGCAATCTCGCCTCGAGTCAGGCCGCCGTAGTAGGCCAATTCGATCGCCTGGCGCTGGCTGGGCGGCAGATCGGCCAGCGCATCACGCACAATTCGTCGCAAATCCGTCTGCACTGCTGTATGCTCCGGATCACCATTGGGATCGGAGAACACCGAACCCTCGATCGTTTGTTCCCGCAAGCGCGATCGTTCGCGTTTGCTGCGAATGGCGTCAATCGCCCGATGACGGCTGATCCCGACGATCCAGCCGGCCAGGTTACCGCTCTCGGGGCGAAAGGTGCCGGCCGTTTGCCAGATTCCCTGAAACACGTCCTGCACCACCTCTTCGGCGGTTTGCCGGTCGCCGGTGATCCGCATCGCAATGGTATATACCAACCCGCCATAGCGATCATACAGGCTGCCAAGCGCCGACTCATCACGATGGATGACTCGGGCCAGTAACGCCGCATCATTCAGGGCGCGCGTTTCAGGTTGCAGCGGTTCGTTTACCGGAGCCAACGCATTGGGCCTCTCTACTTGCGGGGCGTTCCGTCGCAACGTATCCATAGTGTATCATCGCTGGAAGAATCTGTTTACTTCGATTTGGCGACAAAGCCGCCAAACCGAAGCAACAGAAACGTCTTTACCGCGCTGCCGCCGGCCAATTAGAAGACGGAGACAAAGGGCTGCGTCGGATCGGACTTGACGCCGCCAAGTACACTCTGGATTTGTGCTGCACTCGGTGCGCTCACCGGGCCGATAAAACCTTCACCGCCTTGCAGGAAGGGTGCCAACGTCGGCACGGCATCGGACACGTTGTAGTAAATAGGCAAGGGCAATGCCAGGTTGTTCGGGGCAAGGCCGCCGATGTCGCGGATGATGGTGAGATGCTGGGCCTCGCTACAGGCATGCTGCGCGGTTGTCGCCGCCAGACGCGGCACGTCCAGTTCGGCGAAGCGGCGCGTCGCCGCCAGATACGCACCCACAAAGGCCGTCTCGGCATTGGCGCCGGTCTGCACAAACACCGCCGGGTCGCTGAGCACATTCGCCGGCACATAGAACTGCATCGTTAACGGCTGGCCGCCATTGGCGGTCAGAAAGTCAAGGTGGTACTTCTCGGCGTCGAGAGCCAGCTTCAGATAAAGCACATCCTCATCGCTTAGCTCAAAACCGGCCCCAGTTAGCGCCGCATAGTAAAACGTCGTGGCCAGAGTCTCGGCGGTGGCGGCGAGATTCAGAATCGTCTGCGGATCGTCCATCGCGTCGTGGGCGGCTGCGGCGCTCTTGATTCCGAACAGGTTCGCAAAGCTGGCCACCGCAAGGCCGCCGCCGATACCCGCCGCGCCCTTGAGCAGATTACGCCGCGAAAAAGCACCCTTTTGCGTCGTATGGTTCGTCATATAATCCTCCACCATTCAATCGATCGCTGTGTCCAACACACAGTCACTCGATCAACCCTGCGAAGTGCAACGCGAAACGGATCTCTACGAAGCATGCAATTTCCCGGAACCATTCTGGGCCGAGCGGGGTAGTATCGGTATAGACAGCCATGACGGAGCAGCGTTGTGTCCGAATTCGAGATGATCCACCTGGCTCGTAGCGGCGATCAGGGCGCCTGGGAAGCGCTGGTGCGGGCGCACCAGGAGCCGATCTTTCGCCTTGCCTACCTTCTGCTCGGCGATCGCGACGAGGCCGACGACGTAGCCCAGGAGACGTTTATTCGGGCTGCGCGCGCCCTTGCTGCGTTCGATACCGATCGCCCGCTGCGCCCGTGGCTGCTGCAGATCGCCGCCAATCTGGCCCGTAACCGGCATCGAACGGTACGCCGCTACCTGCACGCCCTGCAACAGATTGTTCGTGATGCTCCCCGGATGGCTGCGCCACCGGAACCGGACGAGGCTTCTGGGATGCTCTGGCAGGCGATCCGCCGCTTGCGTCGCAGCGATCAAGAAGTGATCTATTTGCGCTATTTTCTTGAACTCTCCGAGGCCGAATCCGCCCATGCGCTCGCGATCGCCCCGGGCACGGTCAAGTCGCGCCTGAGTCGGGCGCTCGGGCGCCTGCGCGAACTGATCGATCACGAATTTCCCGCTTTGCGCGCCGAACGTGAGGTGTAACGATGGCCGAACATCTTTCAGCGGAAGAACTTGAGAATCAATTGCGAACAGCGGCAAGCCGGTTTCCGTATCCGCCGACACCTGATCTGGTACGGGCGCTGCGCGGGCGCCGGATCGATCAGCGCCGACGCCCCTGGTTGCGCCGCCCGATCAGCGCGGCCCTGGGCGCGTTGTTGCTGATTCTCGGCATGCTGCTTGCCGTACCCGATGTGCGCGCCGCAGCTTTTCGCTGGCTCCAGATCGGCGTTGTACGGGTCTGGCCGGCGCCCGTAGCAACTCCAACCGCCGATCCATCCTTGCTTCGCCTGCCGGCACTGAGCGGCGCCATATCCCTCGACGCCGCAACCCGGCAGGCTCCATTCCCGATCTTGCTGCCGACCTACCCGGGCGATCTTGGCTTACCCAGCGTGGCCTTTTTACAACATCTGGACGGCCAGGTGCTGGTGTTGGTCTGGGCCGAGCCATCCGATCCAGGCCGAGTACGCATGAGCTTGCATCTGTTGGGTTCACAGGTAAGTGCGGAGAAGATGCTGTTCGCCGGCGGCGCCGAACTTCTGGCTGAAGTCGAGGTCAACGGCGAACGGGCGCTCTGGGTCGATGGCCCACACGTACTGCGGGTTGAAGAACCGGATAGGGGGATACTCACGCCAGTTCGTCTGGTAGAGGGCAATACATTGATCTGGAGCGTTGACGCGGTGACCTATCGGCTGGAAACGGATTTGCCCCTGGAGGAAGCCCGCCGGATCGCCGAGTCGTTGCAGCCAATCGCGCCGTGAAGCGAATGGTGTTGCGCTCACTGTAACGCGTGTAACGAGTAAAAGGAGGCCATTATGCAGCGGAATCACAGTTGGAAGATCGGTACGCTGGGGTTGACGGTGGCAGTAGCGATGCTGTTGAGCACCGCAGCCTTCGCCGGGGGTTGGTCGGTGGTTGTGCTCGACAACGCGGAATCATTCGGCGCCGGCAACAACCTGCGCGCCGATGAACCCTTCACAATTGGCTTCACCGTCTTGCAGCATGGTCGTACGCCAATGGAGGATTTAAGCCCACAGATCACCTTCACTCCGGCGAACGGCGGTACCACGGTTGAGGTTACGGCCCTTGCCGAAGGTGTTCCCGGCCATTATACAGCGACCATTCTGCTGGCGAGCAGCGGCGAGTGGCAGTGGCAGATCGCCGCATTCGGGCCGCCCAGTGTGATGGCGCCGCTGACGGTCAACCCGGCCGTGCCGCCGGCAACGACAGGTGTTGATCAGGCATTCGTAGGCTGGGCGGGGATTCTGGTCACGATAATCGGCCTCAGTTTTGTGCTTGGCGCCGTGCGCGCCCGGCGCACAATCCCGTCAGCCCGATGAAACCAGGGCATATCTTCGTCAGCATCATGCTGCTTGTGCTGGCCGCATGTGCCGCCGGCGGCCGAAGGCGCAGCCTCTCGTGCCGACAGTAGCTCCTGCCGCACATGGGCGAGCGCTGTTCATCAACAAAGGCTGCATCACATGCCACGCCCATCGTAACCTGCACTATCGCGGCACCACAATTGGGATCGGCCCGGATCTGACCGATTATCGCGCCGACGAGGCATTTCTGCGCCAATGGCTCCGCGATCCGGCCAGTGTGCGTCCGGCGACAACCATGCCGAACCTGGGTTTGAGCGAGAACGAGATCGGCGCGCTTATCGCTTTCTTGCAATAGGTTCCGTATCGCCTTGCGCGCCGGCCGTTCTCCCGGCACAATGAACATATGAAGATGCTCATTGTTCTGTTGCTCGCAGTGGTGCTCGCCGGATGCGCCGGCGCAACTCCGGCACCGACCGCAGTTGCGCCGGCGCCCACCACAACTATTGTGCCGCCCAGCCCGACGCCCGAACCAGGCACCACGCCCGAACCGACCGCCACAACGGTGCCAAACCCAACGCCGACCGCGACATCAAGCCCGACGGCGACGCCCGAGCCGAGCCCGACCGTGGTGCCGACACCCGATCCGGTGGCGGGGCTGACGATCCCCGATCTGCGCCGGATTGAATACGGGGTGGGCGAGATCTCAATCAATGAGGTCTGGATCGACGGCCCGAACTACACCACCTACCGGATCAGCTATCCCGCCGGCGATCTGCGCGTAACCGGGCTTATTCACATCCCCGATGGCCCCGGCCCATTCACGGCGATCATCGCCAATCGCGGCACAATCGCACGTGATATCTACCAGCCGGGGATGGACAGTCGGGCCTTCGCCGATTATATGGTGCGGCGCGGCTACCTGATCGTGGCGCCGGATTTCCGCGGTTATGCCGGTGGGGATGACGGGCCGAACCCATTTTATACCGGGTTTTATCAGGATGTCCTGCATCTGATCCCGCAGGTGCAACGGTTGTCGATGGTGCGACCGGGGCCGATCGGGATGTGGGGCCATAGCCGGGGTGCGTCGGCCACGATCGCAGCCCTGACGATCAGCGATCAGATCGCGGCGGCAGTGGTGTATGCGCCGGCACCGGCCGATCTGGTTGAAGATTATTGGCGCAGATATCGCAACAGCGGCGGTAATCCCGGCACCGGCACCTGGATCTTCACACCCGACGAAAACCCCGATGCCTACGCCCGCGTCTCGCCGATTACCTATTTCGATGCGGTGAACGCGCCGGTGATGTTGCATCATGGCACCGCCGACAGCACCGTTGATGCAGCGGCAAGTGTGGCGATCGCCGAGGCTCTGCGCGCCGCCGGCAAAGACGTGACGCTGCACCTATACGACGGCGGGCCACATACCTTGCGTGGCGAACAAGAGGCGCTTTACCTGCAACGCAGCTACGATTTCTTTGGGCAACACATGGGGCCGCCGTAGGCCCGAAGCACGCGCCTCTACGGCTTTACCTTGCCGGAAGGGCAGATCCGTTCCAGCCACACAATCCCGGCGATCCCCACAACCAGCATCGCCCCGGCAACAAGGTACGCCTCCGAGAAGTGGGCCTGGGTCAGGTAGATGCCGACCAGACCACAGGCGCCGGCAAGCAGATAGCAGACCAGCACCGCCTCGCGCTTGGTGAGGCCGAGCGCGTTTAATCGGTGCGAAAGGTGATCTTTGCCGGCGGTGGTGAAGGGATTGACGCCCCGCCGCAACCGCGCAACAAACACCAGGCTGGTATCGAAGATCGGCAGCGCCAGCACGCAAAGCGGCACCATCCAGGTGACAAGCGGCGTATTGGAAAGAAAGCGCAGTTTAATCGCCAGGGCGGCCAGGATAAAGCCGAGGAACAGGCTGCCTGTGTCGCCCATAAAAATCGTCGCGGGATTGAGGTTGTAGCGCAAAAACCCGACACAGGCTCCGATCAGGGCGGCCGACATTGCGCCGACCAATACCTGGCGCGGTTCGTTCATGGCGGCGAGCAGGAGGAAGAACGCCGCCGCAATCGTCGCCGTGCCGCCCGAAAGCCCGTCCATATTGTCGAGGAAATTCAACGCATTCGTGATCCCCACCACCCAGATCAAGGTAACCAGCCAGTTCAGCACTTGCCAATCGAAAAGTTGCACCTGAGTGCCGCCGATCAGCAGGATCACCCCGGCCAAGATCTGGCCGAACATCTTGATCCCGGCCCCCAGATTCCAGCGGTCGTCGGCCAATCCGAACAACGAGATCAAGGTGGCGCCGAGTAAAATTCCAACCAACTCGCGGATGTGCGCCTGATCGCCGAAGATCAGCAGCGCCACCACGAACGAACCATAGATCGCCATACCACCCAACAGCGGCACCGGCGTGACATGCACATCACGGCTGCGCGGCACCGACACAACCCCCACCCGCAGCGCCGCCCGCCGGGCCAATGGTGTCGCCACAACTGAGAAGGTCAACGCAACCAGCAGGATCAACACGATTTGCGTCATTGGCGCGCCTGCTCAATCACCGCGATCAGCCCTTCAACCTGGCTGATTTCGTTGGTTCGACCGGAGGCGCGCAACACGTCGCTGATCCGATTCACCTCGGTAATTGCCGCATCATACTGGCCGGTATCGCTCAACACAATCGTGTAATTGCGGCTATACGCGACGTTATCGGGCAGCAGGATCACCGCGCGCCGATAATCTTCCAGCGAACCGCTCACATCCCCGAGCCGCACACTTAAAAGGCCGACGACACTATGCATAAGCGCAGTTCGCTCACGCAGCACCGGCAGATCGTCGGCGCGCTCGGGCCGGCCCTCAGCATCGATCAGGGTTTGTTCGGCATTGGCCGCCGCCGTCACATAGGCGACCCGCAACTGCTGAAGCAGGTCCTCGCGGCCCTGGAGCGAGTTCGCGATCGTCTCAACTGTGTTGGCCGTGGTAAATGGCGAGAGTTCAACCGCTCGAATATAACTCGCCGTTGCCGCCGCCAGATCTTCATCGACCGCACGCTGTAAATTGCCGATCCTGACGTAGGTGTCGGCAAAACGCGGATCAAGCGCGACCGAGCGATCCAGCAACTCGCGGGCCTGCTGATAGTACGCATTCGCCTGGGCTTGATCGCCGGTGGCCTCGGTATACGCGGCGAGTTGCGTGATCACGCCGGCTCGTTCATTAAGCAAAGTCACATCCTGCGGCGCGATCGCATTCACCTGCTCGTACCATGCAAGCGATTCTTGCAAGCGCTGCGGATCGTTCGTCCAACTGAACCAGTACGAATTGAGCCGGCCCAGGTTCGCGAAGTGATCTTTGTTGAGCGGATTAAGATCATGGGCTTGCAGCAGCACCGCCTCGGCATAGCTCATCAACTCCATGGGCGGCGTACGCTGCACAAACCCGACCAACTGTTGCGGCCCTTCAAGCCGCAGGAGGGTACCGACATCCGGTGCGGGCGCCGCTGAACCGAGTTCAACACCCTGCTGGCGCAGCGTATCGGCCAGATTCATCAGCACACGCCCCAGATTCAGATAGTAAAAATCTTCACGCGGGTTACTGCGGATGGTGGCCAGATAGTCGTCGAGCGCCTGCAACAAGCCATCGGCCGAAACCGCCGGTCGCTCGCTTACGCCCTGGCCTTGCTGGAAGCGCATATCGGCATAGATCGGTTGCCAATTGAACCACCAGACAAGCAGCAATGCAAGTGCTCCGATCAAAGCATACGCGCCGACCGCGCCGGGATTGCTCTGATTGCGACTGCTCCGGCGGGCAACTCCGCGCGCGGGCTGATTACGCGCAGCCGTCCGCGCAGCCTGACCGCGTGCCGTCTGCTTGCCGCGCCCCGCCGGCGCTTTCGGCGCAGGGGCCGCTTCAGCCGGTTCAGGCTCGACCGGCGCAGGTTCGACCGGCGCAGCTTCAAGACTGTAATGGCCGGCAAGTGCGCCGCCGCTAACTGTTACCGCCAGCAACACCCAGAGCATCATCAGGCTTGAGACGATCGGAATCCCGGTCAGCCCCTCGACAAAGTGAGCCGTCACCGCACTAAGGGTTGCAATAAAGAAGAGTTGCCAGCGCCACTCACTGCGGCGGTTGATCGAACGCCAGCAGAGCGCCACAAAGCTACCAAGCACAAACAGATAAGCCCCTAACCCGAGCACGCCCTTGGTTACCAATTCGTCGAGAATCGCTTGATGGGAGCGGTCGGGAGAAGCGCCGCGGGCCTCGACATTTGCCAATGCCGGCGGATAGAACGGATTAAAGGCGACGAACATACTCTCGGGGCCGTAGCCGATCATGGCACGCAGCGGATCACTGGTGATCAACGCGATCGCGCCGCCGGCATGCTCATCACCGGCCCAGATCAAGCGCCGCACCAGGCCCGTGCCGCTCTCAACCTCAAGCAACCGGCCCATCCGGCCGATATAAGGCGCATCACGAAGGCGCTCAAAGATCGCTGCATTCGAAAGATTGAATGCGATCAGAAAACCACCGATCGTGAGGGTCAATGCCAGCCAGGCGATCAACAGCGCCCGGAACCGCCCGGCCAATTGGGTATTACCAAGCAACCGAGCCGTCTGCAAACCGCGAAACAACACCAGCGAGAAGAAAACGAACAGGCCGGCGCCAAGCCCGATCCACGGCCCGCGGCTCTGGGTGAAAAAGACAGCCGTCAGCAACAACACCGTTATCCCGATGCCGGTTAGCCCACGGATCATGGCGGCTGTGCGCGTCAACTCTGCCGGTAGCGGCGCCAGTGTTCGCGCAAGCCAATAGCCGGCCAGGGTGGCCAGCACACTCAACGCCATCACCAGCCACCAGTACGCGGCATTCGGCGCGGTCGCAGCACCGGCTACACTCTGCACCTCGGAACTAAAGGCGAACTGCATCCCAAACAGCAGTAAAAACCCCAGGCTAAGCATCCCGGGCCAGAGCGGCGCCCGAGCGCCCCGGTCGATCGGCAGCGTCAGCAACCACCAGAGCGCCGTAGCACAGACGACGGCGCCGGGGATGAGCCAGAAATAGCGGAAATCGATCGTACGGACTGCGGCGCCGAACATAATAAAGGCAAGCACCAGCAACAGGCCGGCGATCAGGAAGAGCGCCCGCACTGCCGCCCAGATCCATTCAGCGGCGGGATTCGCGGCCGCCGCAGCTTGCCGGCGCTCGCCGAATGCCGCCAGGGCGCGATAAAGGGCCAGCGGCACCACCATGATCATATAGGCCGCGACAAAGATCGAGTTGCCCATGGTCGAGGCCACGCGGGTGATCACATCACCCCGCCAGGGCAAGGGATCAAGGCCCAGGTGTTGCAGCAAGCCATAGCCGCCAACCACCGTCGCCGCCGCCAATGTGATTGTGATCAGCCGTTCGAGTTGCTCACGACTGCGCAGATTGGTCACGATCAGCACGCCCAGCAGCATATACGAAAGATAGGTATACGTGCCCTGCAAGCGCTGATAGCTGCCCCAGAAACTGGTTGCCGGCACCACCGAGGTAAAGGTAGTAATCAGGAACACCAGCCCATAGATCAACGCCGGCAGCGCCAATGGTATCCGGCGCAGCCGGGTAAACCAATTATCGTCGTTCGTGCGACTGCCTTCGGGGGTACGTTCGCGGCTTGCCACCGACTCAAAGATCTGCACCAGACCGGCTGCGGCCATCAGCAAGACGATCGAGCGCAGCGTGGTCGCTTTATCCGGCTCGAAATGGCGTGCCGAGTACAGATTGAAATAGATCGGAATCAGGGTTAATGCCAGCAGCCAGCCGGCCTCGATAATCCATCCGCACCAGCGGCTGATCGGCGATTGTCTGGTCATATGTTCGCTGAAAAACTACGTGGATAAGGGCCTGCCGGTGGGTGTGGCGAAACCGCAAGCACCGGCAGATCACCAACTTTAGGAGACGATCTGATAACGCGGTTGATCGGTCGGATCGCCGGCGGACGATTGATGCGCCGCGCGGAACGATTCCTTCCATGTTTGTGCGCGCCCGATAATTTCGCGCGCATTGGCCTGGCTGAAGGCACTTGGCGTTCCGTCGAGCATCATCGCCAATTCTTCAACCTGCTCATCGCTGTTGAGCCGACGCACCGCAGTGCGGGTGCGCTGGTCGGCGAATGTCTTACTGATATGATAATGGGCGTCGGCGAATGCGGCCACTTGCGGCAGATGCGAAATACAGACTACCTGATGCCGTTCGGTGATCGCCCAGAGCTTCTGGCCGACAACCTGGCCGGCGCGGCCACCCACGCCGACATCGATCTCGTCGAAGATCAGCGTGGCAACCTCATCCACCCGCGAGAGGATCGATTTCAGGGCCAGCAAAAGGCGCGCACTCTCACCGCCGGAGGCGATCCGCGCCAATGGCTTCAATGGTTCGCCGGGATTCGGCGCGAGCATAAACTCAACCCGGTCGATGCCGTTGCGATCGAAGGCCCAGCGCCCGGCATCCACCGGCACGCCGTCGGCATCGGGATTGCGATCGATCTGCACCGCAAAGCGCACATGCGGCATAGCCAGATCGCTCATCGCGCCCTCGATCTGGCCGGCCAATCGCTCACCGGCCTGGCGGCGACGCTGCGACAATTCGCCGGCAACCCGGCCCAACCCGCGTAGCGCCTGCGCTTCCTGCGCCTCCAGATCGGCAATATGTTCCGAGGCATTGGTAAGCCGTTCGATCTCGACTTCGGCCTTGGCCGCACGCTCGATCAAGGTTTCGGCATCGCCGCCATACCTGCGTTTCAGATCACTCAGCACCGTCAGCCGATCCTCGATCGCATCGAGGCGGGCGGGATCGGCATCGAGATTCAGGCGATAGCTACGCAGCGCCGCCGACAGATCTTCCAACTGGAAATGCACCTCACCGGCGGTTGCCGCCAATGGCGCAGCGGAAGGATCGAGCCGGCCGAGTTCGTCGAGGCCGGCGGCGATCCGCGCCATTACCTCAAACACCGGCCGTGCCGCAGTCCGCCCGCCCTCCTGGCCCTCGTAAAGATCGGCATAGGCGCCGGCGGAAAGTTCGGCGATCCGGGCGCTATTCTGCACCACCTGCCGTTCACGCAACAATTCCGCTTCCTCGCCGGGACGCAACTTCGCCGCCTGCACATCCTCCAGCAGGAAACGCAACTCCTCGATCCGCTCCCGACGCCGGGCCTGGTTGCGCCGCAACTCGGCAAGTTCTTCCCGGATAGCCCGTAAGGCCGCCACCTGCTCGGAAACTTGCGCCCGCAGCGGCAGCAACTCGCCGAGCCGATCGAGCATTTCGAGGTGGGTGCGGGTATTGAAGAGCGAAAGCCCCTCGTGCTGGCCGTGAATATCAAGCAGACGACTACCGATCTCACGCAGGACACCGGTATTGGCGGCGCGACCATTCACCCGAGCCACGCTACGCCCACTTTCCGCCGAGATCTCGCGGGCCAGAATCACCTGATTGTCGTCATCGTCATCGAGCAGATCGTACTCGCGCAGCACCGGAATTACATGCGGCGCATCATCGAGGCTGAACACACCCTCGATGCGGGCGCGCTGGCAGCCCGAGCGCACCATACTGACATCGACTTTTTCGCCACGCAATGTGCCGAGCGCATCGATAATAATCGACTTCCCGGCGCCTGTCTCGCCGGTAAGCACGTTAAATCCCGCCGCCAGGCGCAGATGCAGACGATCGATAATCGCGAAATCGCGGATCTGAAGTTCTAGCAGCATAAAATACGAACAAATGGTCGAACATGTGTCTGAACATCGCCATTGTACCATGGCATGCGCCGGGCATGTGGTGTTTTGCAGAACAGGCCATAGCCCCGGCCGGGCGGAGCATGCGTTCTTTGCGCAGGGTGACGGGCTGCGCCGCCAACCCGACCCAAAAGGGGCGCTGTAGCAGGCAACGCGGCTGAATCAGCCTTCCGACGGATATGCAGTGCCGGGTATATTTGTTATACTTCTCACAGAGTTCAACCGAAAGCGACAGGTAGGTTGAGCCAATTACCACTTTTGCCCCACTGTCGCCCCCCTTAAATCCCCAACGGCTGCCGAAAGGCAGCCGTTTCCACATGCTGCGGGATATCCCCAGACTAGCGCAACCTGCCGCAGTTCGGTATACTGTACCTTGTGCCCAAACTCGCAATTATATGCAGATTGTGAGTGTTCGCTCAGGAGGTTCGAGTGTTACAGGCCGACGATCTACCACCAACTATCGACGGCTTCACGCAGCGTGATTATGATCTGTTACGCCGTGAATTGGCTGCGGCCCAAACCGAGGGCCGTTCGCTCCGCCGTCAACTTGATAAAGCCGTCGATGCTGCAAATGAGGCGCGGCGCGCCCACGCTAAAATGGTCGCGACACTCAGCGAGACGATGCGCGAAAATACAACTCTCGCCCAGGAGCGCGATCTCTGGCGTGCACGCTGTCAGCGCCTGGAATATGGTACTCCTGAAGAGCGTGCGAGCGGGCCGATTGAAATCAGCGGATTGGCCGGCCAGATCTCGGAAGATGAGATCAACGCGATCCGCAAAGCTATGGCGCGCCTCCATCACCCCGACGTGGGCGGTAACCCCGAACGGATGAAGGCCTGGAACGCCGCATTGGATCGCATCAGCAAAACCCTCTGATTGTATGGTCAGTCGGGGGTTGATCGCCCACATGGGCCGACCTTCAGTACCCTTACAAGCGGCACTGCACGATCTGAGCCGGGGTTCGTGAGGTGAAATGCTGTGCGTGGAAATTGAAGTGCGGTTACGGCCACAATAGGGGACGACTGGTTGCTTTTATGCAACAGAAACTTCTGCTGAGCCACGCAGGGGGTTGCACGCCGGGCCGCGCTGGATACTGCTAGTACCGGTCGGCCTACATCCGTCGAGGGTTTGTAACGGCTTTTAGGCCGTCACCGTGCGATGTGCGCCGTAGACGTACGTACGCTTGAGCGTACTAGTACCGGGATTGAACCGCCGTTGCGACGACAAGCGCAACCCGCATTCGTGCGCAACCGCTATCTGCGCCCCTAAGCCTCGCCCTCTTCGTTCATCGCACTTCTAAACCGTTTCGCAGCTTTGCGAGCAAATCGTACAGCCGATGTTGCTCGTCGGGCGACAAGACCCCCAGACGCCGCTCGACGGCGTTGGAGTGGAGTGCGCGCGCCCGGCTGCGAACCACTTCACCGTGCTCGGTAATCACCAGGCGTTGCGCCCGCCGGTCGTCCGGATCGGGGGTACGTTGGACAAGACCGGCCATCTCCAGACGATCAACTAAGCGGGTAATCGTGCTTTTGACACACAACAGTTCAGCGCCGATATCAGTCAGGCGCTGGCCCTGTTCATGATGCAACCGATTAAGCAAGGCGAATTCCATCGTCGTCAATTTCACGCCGTCCAGCACACGTCGATCGCCGTCGTCCAGCAAGACGTAAATTTCTTGTATCAGGCGATGTTGCGCCACAGCATGATCACAGGCGCGTTCTGTCATTTTTGCAACTCTCACACTATTGAAACAGTTTCTCTCGCAAATAAAGTATAGAGCGGTGACCGATCAACGTCAAGGCTGCGGTATGATAAGAACAGTATCGTTCTCAGATCCAGCATGTTAGGAAGGACAAAACCGTTATGCTCCAGCAGCTTCTTGCCGCCGTTCGTTCTGAATTGTCCGGCCCGGCGGCAAAGGCGTTGGTCGCCCGAATCAGCCAGTGGCACCGCATCCAAGCCAGCCCGATGTACCGCGAAGCGGCGGAGTGGGTCTATCACAGCCTTCGGAGCTGGGGTATCGCGGCCGAGCTGGAATCATACCCGAGCCGGGAAGGCGTGTGGGCCTGGGGTGAACCATTGTTTCAAGAGTGGAGTTGCCGCGCCGGTTGGCTCGATCTGCTGCTGGCCGACGGTCGCCGTGAGCGTCTGGCCGATTATCGCGCCCTGCCGCTGTCGCTGATGCCGCGCAGCACACCGATCGACGGCGAGTTCGAACTGACGGTGCTCGACGGCGGGACGCAATTGGAGCATTACGACGGCCTGGATGTGCGTGGGCGATTGGTGTTGAGCCGTAGTTCGCCCGCCGCCGTCCATGCCATCGCCGTGGAACGATTGGGCGCAGCCGGGGTGATCTACGACGGCATGCGTTCGATCGAGGTGATCTGCCCGCCCGGCGATCTGCCCGATGCACGCCAGTATGCTTCCTGGTGGTGGTGGGGCGGCGAGACGCGCTGTTTCGGCTTTGTGCTCAGCCCACGCCAGGGCGCCGAGTTACGCCGGCGCGCCCGCCGTGGTTCGATCAAATTACACGCATATGTTGACTCGCAGTTGTACGACGGTGCGATCGAGGCGGTAAGCGCATGTATTCCCGGCAGCGGCCCGGAAGAGGTCTTGCTGATGGCTCATCTCTGCCATCCGGCCCCCTGCGCCAACGATAACGCCTCGGGCGCTGCCGCCGTGCTGGAGATCGCGCGCGGGTTGCACCACCTGATTGAAAGCGGCAAGATCGCGCGCCCCAAACGCAGTATCCGCTTTTTGTGGGTGCCCGAAATGACCGGCACCTACCTATATCTGGAGCGCCACGCAGCCCAGATCGAGCGTATCGTGGCCGGTCTCAACCTCGATATGGTCGGTGCCGATCAGGCGCTTACCGGCAGTGTCAATCTTGTTGTGCGCACCCCCGATGCTACCGCAAGTTTTGTCGCCGATCTACTGGAGGTGGTGCGCGAAAGCCTGGCTGCGCCGGCCCACCGCTTCAACGGGCGATCCGATCCGCCGCTCTATCGTCAGGCAGTGACGCCGATCTCCAACGGCAGCGATCATTACATCCTCGCCGATCCCACAGTCGGCATTCCGACGCCGATGTTGATCGAGTGGCCAGATCGCTATTATCACACCTCGGAGGATACGTTGGAGAAGGTATCGCCGCAGACGTTGGAGCGCAACATGACGATTGCGGCAACCTACACATTGCTGTTGGCGTCGGCCGGCTTGCGCGAGGCGGCCTGGCTTGCCGACGAGATGCAGGCCCGCTTTGTGGCCCGGTTGGCCCACGAACTGGCGGCCGCCGCCCGCGAGACCCGCGGCGGCCATGCGAACCGCGGCCCGGTCTGGATCGATCGGATTGCCTACCGCGTCGATCGGCAACAGGCGGCACTGGCCGATCTGCGCCGGCTCGATCCGACCTTCGATCCCGCTTCCTACCAGGCGGCCGCACAGGCCCAGGCCGAGTTGCTCTGGGGCCAGTTTCGCAGCCAATTAGAAGCGCAGCACAAACCCGAGCGCAGCAAGCTGAACCCTGAAGATGCCGCCCTGATCCCACACCGCCGCTACCGTGGGCCGGTTGGGCCGCGCGCCCATCTCAGCCGTTTAGCACTTGCCGAGCGCAGCAATGTCGAGGCTGCGTTGCGTCGTCACCCGATCAGCAGCCTGAGCGCCGACCTTGCGCTGTACTGGGCCGACGGAAAACGTACCCTGGGCGAAATCCTCGATCTGGTGGAACTTGAATGCGACGAGCGCAATCCAGCCGGGCTGCGCACCTATTTCGGAGTGCTGGAACGGCTGGGTTTGATCGATTTCTTGAGTAGCTAAACAGCTTGCCGGCACATGAATGCCGCAGCATGCAGCGCCCTGTCTGGTCAATACCTGCCAATACCAAGCGAGTCAAGATTGTGTATAATTTTTGCCGATAATGTCGGCAGAAGTGATACACAGTCACGCTTATGATAGTTGAGACGGTCCATGATGCCCCAACGCTGACGATTTACGATCGTCGCCGCGTATTCGCGCTGTTACAGGAGAGCACGCCGCAACAACTACGCAACGATTTGCGGGCCGGTCGCTTCGGCAATAATCTGCATGCCCACGCTGCTGCACAACTCGACGACCTATTACTGGCCTGGGAACAGCGCGCACTTGGGCAGATCCATCTGCGCGATGTGTTGTTGATCGACCACGAGCGCGGCCCACAGGTGTACGATCTGATCTGCGCCGAATATACGGTGAGCCGCGTCGCGGTGCTGCCTGAATTGGCCGCCTATCTTGTATCGGCGCCAAGTGATCTGAGGCAACTCCCCGCGCCGCTCACCAACGACCCACAACTGGCCCAATTGGCCGCACGAGCCGAGCGCGAGGGCCTGCGATCGCATGGCAGACCCGTCCTGATCGTTTCCCGCCTCCAGCGAATCTTGAATCGATCAGCCCGCCCCCGCCCCCTCGGCCGGCGGATTCCTTGCCTGCCTTTGAGCCGCCGACCGGTTGGCGTAAACGGATTGCGGCCGGATTGGCGGTGCTGGGTATGCTGATACTGGTGATGCCGCTGCTTACCGGCAACTTCCCCGAGAGCCCGGCCCGCTGGCCGTTGGCGCTGCTTACCCTGGCACTAATGATCGGGATTCGCGCCGGCCTGCGGGGCTTCCTCGGCGCCACCTGCATCTGGTTGGTCGCCAACCTGCCCAGTTTCCGCCATGGTCTGGACCTGCAACAACTCTGGCCCGCCCCGATTTTGCTCAGCCTTGGACTCATCCTGCTCAGTGCCGATCACCGGGTACGCAGTATGTGGCGTTGGATTCGCCGGCGCTTCGTCGATCGCACTAAACCCGGCTAATCCGCCCATCTGCCGGGCTTCCATACATTTGTCACAATTCGGTGATAGTTGTTCCATAGACATCATCTATACTCTTTTCTATACCGTGATCGGCACGACACAATCGGATTGTCTTGTGCCACGCGATCGAAATGCTGCAACCGGACGATGCGGATTATCGTCGTATCGCCGAGTATAAGCGTGCGGTTTCGGCACGGCCTTGTGCGTATTGAGTTGATAGTAACTAAGGAATCTACGATGGCTTCTACCGCTAGCCCGCGGAAACGGGCCCGCAATGGACGACGGATCGCCATAATCGTCGGTATTGTGTTGCTGGCGATCATTGTTGTTGTTGCCGGGTCATTCTTTTTTGCACCCCAGGGGCCGGAAGCAGGAACGCTGCCTGAGGGCTGGACGACAGTGCAGGCTGAGCGTGGCTCGATCGCCTCGACGGTAAGTGCCACCGGCAATATCGAGCCGGCGGCCGAGGCCAATCTGCGCTTCAGCACCAGCGGCACCGTCGCCGAGATTCTTGTGAAACCCGGCGACGAAGTTGTGCCGGGCCAACCATTGGCGCGGATCGACAGCGACGCGCTCGAATTGCGCATCGAGCAAGCGGAAGCCGATCTGCGGCAGGCCAACGCCGATTACGAAGCTTTGCTGGTTGGCGCAACTCCGGCCGAGGTCGCCGAGGCCGAGGCCCGGATCGAACAGGCCCGACGCCAGTACGCCCAGGCCGCCGCCAATGTCAGCCAGGCCGATATCGCCGCCGCCCGCTCGGATCTCGAGACGGCCCGTGCGCGCCTGGCCGAACTCCAGAGCGGCCCCGAAAGCGCCGAACTCGCCAGTGCAAACGAACAGGTACAGCGCGCCCAGGCAACCCTTGATCAAGGGCGCGTCGATCTCTCGGCTGCCAAGGAGCGCGCCCGCCTGGATATGGAATCGCGGGCCAATGCGCTGCGCAACGCCCAGGAAGAATATTCGAAGATCTATTGGGATAATCGCGAACTCGACCGGCTCCCCGGCGATCTGCCCCAGGAACGGGTCGATCAGGAGACCCAGGCGTTGCGTGGGGTGAGCGATGCCGAAGCGGCCCTTGAGCAGACGCGCCTGGCCTATGAGCAGGCCAAGCAGAATGAGATCAACACGCTTCAGCAGTATCAGGCGTCGCTTGAGAGCGCAATCGCCAGCCGCGATAAACTACTGGCCGGGCCGAAGGCCGACGAACTCGCCGCTGCGCGCGCCGAAGTGCAGCGCGCCCAGGCCAACCTCGATAATCTAACCGGCGCCGGTCGCAACAGCGATCTGGCGGTGCAGGAGTCGGGGATTGAGCTGGCTGAGATCGGCCTGGATCGCCTGCAAGAATCACCGAACAGTGCCACGCTTGCCAGTCGCGAGGCCGGAATCGCCCGGGCCGAGGTTGCCCTGCGTTCGGCCCAGCGCGATCTGGCCGAAGCAACCCTGATGGCGCCGTTTGCTGCTACGATCGCCGACGTCAAGATGCAAGTCGGCGAGCCGGCCGATACCGGCGCGATCATCGCACTCGTCGATCTGAGCAGTTTCCATATTGATCTGCCGGTGGATGAACTTGATATCGCCGCCATCGCCCCTGATCAGCGCGCCGAAATCAGCCTCGATGCCCTGCCCGACGCCGAGATCGGCGGTGTCGTTACCGCAATTGCGCCGAATGCAACCCGCAGCGATCAGGGAACGACGACCTACGAGGTGACGGTTACGCTCGATGAGAACGCGCCCGGCGTGCGCCCCGGCATGACGGCGGTGGTCGAAATTGTCACCGCCGAGCGCACCGATACGATCCTGCTGCCGCGCCGGGCTGTGCGTAGCGAAGGCGGCCAGAGCTATGTGCTTATCCCAACCGGCGGCGAACCGACTGTGACCGGCCCCGGCCAGGTTACGCCGGCCAGCGAGCGCCGAGCCGTTACGTTAGGCTTCAGTAACGCCGAATTGGTCGAGATCCTCGATGGGATCGTGGCCGGCGAAGAAGTGCTGGTGCAAGATGTGGTAAGTACCTTCCTGCCGGGCGGCGGCCCCCCGAACTAGGACAGGTCGGCCTACGTCCGTCGCGGGTTTGTAACGGCCTTGAGGCCGTCACCATGCGATGTGCGCCGTAGACGTACGTACACTTTAGCGTGCTAGTAGGGATAATGGATAACGCATCTCGCCCGGCAAGGTGCGTTATCCCACCCTGTGTGGAGAGAGGTATCGTGAGCGAGCTTATTACAGTGCGTGATCTGACCAAAGTTTACCGCATGGGCGATGTCGAAGTGCATGCCCTGCGCGGCGTCAACCTCACGATCAGCGCCGGCGAGATGGTGGCGATCATGGGGCCGTCGGGCAGTGGCAAGAGCACCCTGATGAATATCGTCGGCTGCCTGGATCAACCCAGCGACGGCCAGTATCTGCTCGACGGGGTTGATGTCGGCGATCTGGTCGATAATGAACTGGCGGCGATTCGTAATCAGAAGATCGGCTTCGTGTTTCAGCAATATATGTTGCTGCCGCGCACCAGTGCCTTGCGTAATGTCGAACTCCCAATGCTCTACAGCAGTCGCGGCGGCAGCAAACACGACCGGGCCAAGGCAGCTCTGGCCGCAGTCGGCATGGCCGAGCGTACGCACCATAAGCCCAACGAGCTCTCCGGCGGTCAGCAGCAGCGCGTGGCAATCGCCCGCGCCCTGGTCAACGAACCGCAGATCATCATGGCCGATGAACCCACCGGCGCCCTCGATACCCGTACTGGTGAAGAGATTATGTCAATCTTTCAGCGGCTCAACCGCGAGCGCGGGATCACCGTGATCCTGGTTACCCACGAACACGATGTGGCCCAGCACGCAGCCCGGATCATCAGCATCCGCGACGGGCAGGTGGCCAGCGACGAGCCGGTGCAAGATCGGACAATCGCCAATAGTTCAGCCGAGCCGGTTACGGCGTAGGGCCGACGTATTCCTCGTCGCGGAATGCGCTAGCCCTATGTCGCCCCACATACATTATGAAACTTTTCGAATCTCTGCGGATCGCCCTGGGCGCATTGCTCTCGAACAAAATGCGCGCAGCCCTCACCATGCTCGGCATTATTATCGGCGTCGGCGCGGTGATCGGAATGCTGGCGTTGGGCAACGGCTTCCAGGGTTTTCTTACCAGCCAGTTCGCGCAGCTTGGTGTAGGTAATTTTTATGTTGCGCCGTTCGTCGATACCAACCGGGTCGATATCGCCCGCGCCGCCCGGCTCAGTTCGCAAGATGCGGCTGCGCTGACCGCGCCGGGGCGTGCGCCGGCAGTTGCGGCAGTGGCGATTGAGTATAGCGGCAATGCCCAGATCGTCGCCGGCTCAGATCGCTTCACATTCAGTGTGCGCGCCGTCAACCCCGATTTCTGGATCGTCAGCCCGCAAGATCTCGGCGCGGCCGGCTGCTGAATGATCTTGACGAGGAACAGCGCACTCGCAACGCCGTGATCGGGCGCAATGTCGCCGAGCGCGTGTATCAGGGCATCGATACGGCAATCGGCCAGCGCATCAATCTGAACGGCGTCGGGTTTACGATTGTCGGGGTGCTGAACACGGAAGAGGGATCGATCAGCGTCGGCGCAGACCCGGCCGATGCGATCTTTATTCCGTACAGCACCGGAATCAGCCGGCTCTATCGCAATCAGATCCGCGACGATCGCAATGTCGATATTATGACGGTGAAGGTGGCCGATGTCGATCGAATCGATGAGGCGATTCGCCAGGTGACCCTGGTGTTGCGCGAGGAGCATCGGCTAACCTACCAGGACAACGATTTTACGATCATTAATCCCGAACAGTTGGCCGCGCAGTTCAGCGCCGTGCTGGCCGGTTTCACCGCCTTCCTCGGCCTGGTGGCCGGAATCTCGTTGCTGGTGGGCGGGATTGGGATTATGAATATCATGCTGGTGAGCGTTACTGAACGTACCCGCGAGATCGGGCTACGCAAGGCCGTCGGCGCTCGCAGACGCGATATCCTGCTCCAATTCCTGATCGAAGCGGTGGTGCTTTGTATCATCGGCGGAGTGGCCGGGATCCTGCTTGGCTACCTGCTGTCGTTTCTCGGCACCTTTGTGCTGGTCAATCTGTTCCAGGCCGAAGGCGCCCAGGCAACCGTCAGTATGGCCAATATTATCCTGGCAACATCGATCGCCGCAGCCGTCGGCGTGGCCTTCGGCTTCTTCCCAGCCCTGACGGCGGCCCGACTGAATCCGATCGAGGCATTGCGCACGGAGTGAGGCCGCAGGCGAACCGACCATTACGCGGGCAGCCGAGTACTATTGAACAAGAGCATGGCATGAACCTTTTTGAAGCATTTCGTGTCGCCTGGGCGGCGATGATGACCCATAAACTTCGCGCGCTGCTGACGATGCTCGGCATTATTATCGGTGTCGGCGCAGTTGTGGGCATGCTCGCAATTGGCGATGGCTATTCGCAGTATATCAACCGCGAGTTTAATCGCCTGGGTGTCGGCACGTTTTATATCAATCCGTCCGTCGATTCATCCGAAAGCGATGATCCACTGGCGCCCCGGCTTACTTCAGACGATGCTGGGGCGATTATGCGTCCCGGTGCCGCACCGGCGGTGGAGTTTGTCACGGTTGAGATCGGCCGCAATGGTGTGATCAGCTCCGGGGGTGAGCGTTACCGTTTCGGTGTTACCGGCGCAACGCCGAACTATTTCCTGATCGGCGACAAATCGCTCGGCGATGGGCGTTACTACAGCGATGACGAGGAGCGGAGCGGCGCACGGGTTGCCGTGATCGGCGATGGTGTGGCCGAAACGCTTTTCGGCGATATTTATACTGCCGTTGGCCGCCGGATCACGATCAATGGCGTTACATTTAATGTGATCGGCGTCAGCACGACCCCACAAAATCAGGCCGCCGGCGCACTCGGCCAGTTCAGCGATCCCGGCGAACAGGTCTATATCCCCTATCAGACTGCCCGCAATCGGCTCTTCCGTAACAGTGTCACTTCGCAGGTCGATGTCTCCGCGATCACAGTCAAAGTGCGCGATCCCGAGGCGATCGACGAGGCGATCCGCCAGGTGACGGCGGTATTACGGGCCGAGCATCGCTTAACTTACCAGAACAATGATTTTTCGATCACCAATCCCTCGCAATTGGCCAGCCAATTCGAGGTGGTGACGGTCGGCTTCAGTGCCTTCCTGGGTACGATCGGCGGGATCTCGTTGCTGGTGGGCGGGATCGGGATTATGAATATTATGCTGGTGAGTGTGGCCCAACGCACGCGCGAGATCGGCCTGCGCAAGGCGGTTGGCGCCCGACGCCGCGATATTATGCTGCAATTCCTGATCGAAGCGTTGGTGCTCTGTCTGGCCGGCGGCATTCTCGGCATCGGCCTGGGTTATCTGTTCTCGCTGGGCGGTAATGTCTTGCTCTACTCACTCTCGCAAGATCCCGATGTCCGCGCTTCGGTCTCGCTCTTCTCGGTTACGCTGGCAACCTCGATCTCGGTCGGGATCGGCCTGTTTTTCGGCCTTTTCCCGGCGATCCGTGCCGCCCGCCTCGACCCGATCCGCGCCCTGCGGAATGAGTAACCCGGCCTATCAGCCCGGCGGCGAGGGCCGGATTACGTTCTTGCCGTAATTGATTGACGGTGGTTTTTGCCGGCAAAGCCGGCAAAAACCACCATTAACAATTCAATCATGACATTTGCTTACTGTTAAGACAAGAATAAATCAACATTAAACATAGTTTTACAATCTCGCGACGTTACAATTATAGGAGCAATTCCAATTTCAAGATGATTTATCGGGAAGATTGCCCCTACTAACCTCCTTCAATCACACATACACTACAACCGCCAACCACTTCAGCTCGCAATTCCGCCCGGCGCAGGGCATATTGCAGGCATGACTGACTGTCATGACATCTTTTGGCATGCCTCAGGTGTGTGTTCATTGTGGAAAAGGAGTAATTGTGATGGGTTTTCGCAGGACAATGTGGATTCTGGCTGTCACCATGAGTGTTGCGTTGCTCGGCGGCACGTTCCCGGCGCTGGCCCGCGACACATCGGCCCAACTTTTAAGCGACCCGTTCCTCCAGCTTCCCACCGCCGACAGCGTGCGGGTGGTCTGGTTCACCGAGTTCGCGGGGCAGAGCCACAGCCTGACCTATGGCGCAAACCTCGACACCACCGTCGCCGCCGTCAGCACGAAGATGAGCCGCATGTACGAAGACAGCGGCTCGCGCATCGCCGATCGCAGCTACAGCGAGGTTGTTGATCGCGGCGTGTGGCGCCACGAAGCAATTGCGACCGGCCTGACGCCAAATGTGCGCGTGCCCTATTTCGTAACCAGCGTCAACGATGCCGGCGTACGCATCACCAGCGACCAGTTCACGCTCCAGCCCCTGCCGACGCCCGGCCACGGCATCAAAGTGCTGCTGACATCGGATCAGCAGAATCGCCTGATGGCGCCGGCTAACTTCCAGAAAGTTGTCGAGACGGTTGGCCAGGTCGATGCAGTGCTGTTGGCCGGTGATTTTGTCGATAACCCGCACCGGGCCTCGGAATGGTTCGATCGTTACGATCCGAACTGGCTGAATGCCAACCCGAACCCGGCTCGCCCGCTTTATCCCGCCACACGCCCGGCCTTCTTCCCGTCGTTCCAGGGTAATTATCAGGAGATCTTCCCCGAATTCCCCTACGACGGCGGCGAGATCCTGCAACACGCCTATCTCTTCGGCACGATCGGCAACCACGAGTCGCCCGGCCGCTGGCGCCCGAATGAAGAGATTGTTGTCAACGGCAGCACGATCAATGTCGGCATCGACTACATGGACAACGACCCGCAACCGCGCTGGTATGCCGAGATTCGCTACGAACAGCAGAAAGATGCGATCAACCCGAGCGGCGATCCGGCCATCCGCGAGCAGTGGATCCGCGATAACTCCTATGAGTTCACGCAGTATTTCGAGATGTGGAACAATCCCGACAACGGATCCCAGGGTGAGAGCTACTGGGCCTACCAGATCGGTGATGTGTTTGTGATCTCGATGAATGTGTCGCGCGTCTGGCGCACCTGGGACATTGGCGCGAATGCACGCGGCAAGTTCCGCGAGTTTGAGAGCGAGTTGAACAACCCCGATACATGGGGCTTCGGCGATATGTGGTTCGAGACGTTTGATCGCGGCTCGGAACAGTATGCCTGGCTCGTGGATGTGCTGAACAGCGACGAGTTCAAGAACGCCAAATATCGCATTGTGATGGGCCATCAGACAATGTTCGGCCTGGGCGATAATGCCATCCCGGTGATGGCCGACCCCGTTGTGACGATTGTGTACGAGGAAGACGCGCGCGCAAGGAATTGAGCCGCACCTGGCCGGTGAATCGCACCGTCTGGGAGGCACAGATCGAGCCGCTGGTCGGCAAGATCGTCGAGATTCGCTACGACTACCCGGTTGAGCAGGATGTCTGGAAGAATGATATCGAGCCGCTCCTGCTGCAATACGATGTCGATCTGGTGCATACCGGCCACTCGCACCTCTGGAACCGGGCCGAGGTCGGCGGCTTGAACTATATCGAAACCTCGAACGTCGGCAATAGCTTCGGCGCCTACTTCAGCGACGACGGCGGGCCGATCAACGAGCGCACCGGCGCAGGCTCGTTCCGCAACGAACTGGCGCAACCCGACTCGCGCTGGGATCCGGCCGATTACCCGCGCACCGGCGACCCGCACGGGCGTGAGCCGGCATTCCCCACCGCCTTCAATCCGATGTTCGCCTGGGACGGCGCGCCGCGCCCGGTGCCGTACATCAACAGCAACAATGTCACCGCCTTTACGATCTTCGATAGCGCCACCGGCGCGGTGACCAGCTACGCCTTTGATACACGCCTCCCCGAAAGCGAAGTCGTTAAGTTCGATGAGTTCTTCCTCGATCCGGTCTTGCTGCTCAACGACGGCGCGATGTTCGACGCCCTGGCCGGCGCCGAAGTAAGCGGCATGGTCAATATCACGGTGGCCCCGTTACCACGATCGA
>JAAUQO010000308.1 GCA_012032775.1 Oscillochloris sp.
ATGATCCCTGCCGAATGCGCATCCGGTCGGAGACCCTCGCCATGTATGTACTGAAGCTAGCCTCAAGCGGTGTCGGCTGCGAGGTTTCGATTAATGATGTGCCGCTCGCGAGCGTAACCGGGTCACAGGCCAGCAACCGCCTGGCCTTTGCGGCTCCCTGGATCACCGAGGCGCAGGGGTGATGTCCGCGCGCATTTTGCCGCCGCCGGTTGCCCCGAACCCGATGGTGTGGCATGTTCGCGCTGTGGCCGGGTGAATAAGGCGCGCGCTCGTTTCTGTGCCGGTTGCGGTAATGCGCTCTCGGCGCCGCGCGTCGGCCGGCTGATGGTTACTTCGCCGCAACGGAACTGGGAGATCAAGCTCGATAAACTGCCGGTTCGGATCGGACGGCGTGATCCGCGCCAGGCCCATTACCCTGAGTTGGATCTGGCCGAACATGACCGCGGGATCGCTTCGCGCCACCATGCGACGATCGATCGCCACGGTGATGAGTATATGCTCACCGATCTCGGCAGCACCAACGGCACGACGATCAACGGAGTGCTGGTGGCCGCACGCACTCCTCAACGGCTCCGGCAGGGCGATCGGATTAAGATCGGCGAAGTTGAAATCGAGTTTCGCTGGTCGTAAAGCTAAAGAGTAATTGATCGATATGAAACCGCGAGTGCTTGTGTTACGTGCGCCCGGCATCAACCGCGACAATGATGCCGCGTTCGCCTGTGAGTTGGCCGGCGCCAGGGTCGATCTCGTGCATGTCAATCGAGTCGCCGCCGGCGATGTCCGGTTGGCCAATTATGCGATGCTGGTGGTTCCCGGCGGGTTCTCCTACGGCGATCATCTCGGCGCCGGTCGCCTGTTGGCGGTCGATCTGATCCACCGCCTCGGCGAGCCGTTGCGGGCCTTTGTGGCCGATGCGCGCCCGGTGATCGGTATTTGTAACGGCTTTCAGGTGCTGGTGAAGGCCGGCGTGTTGCCCGGTTGGCAGGATGGCGCGGCGCGGCCCGCCGTCACACTCACCGATAATCACTCCGGGCGCTTCGAGTGCCGCTGGGTGCAACTCCAGGCCGATGCATCCAGCCCCTGTATCTTCACCCGCACCATCAGCCAACCGATTGAGGTGCCGGTGGCACATGGCGAAGGTCGCATCGCCGTGAGCGATGACGCCGCACTGGCGCGTCTGCGCAGCGCCGGCTTGATCGCGTTGCGTTACCACAGTCCGGCCGGTTCGGCGGCCTATCCCGCTAATCCGAACGGCTCGGTTGATGCGATCGCCGGGCTTACCAATCCCGCCGGGAATGTGCTTGGCCTGATGCCGCACCCGGAGAATGCGATCCTGCCGCACCAACATCCACGTTGGACGCGTGAAGCGCCCCGTCAGGAGGGCGATGGCATGGCGATCTTTCGCAATGCCGTGCAGTACGCCGCCAGTTTATAAATGCGAAAGTCGCCATACACCAGGCGAAATTGAACATTCGCCTGGTGTATGGTGGATTCTGCATTCCCAATTCGTATGGTTTTCTATCCACCCGATGATCCATTCTTGTTTAGTATTTCGCTGTTCGGTCTGCCGATCACGGTACGCTGGTATGGCGTGATTATCATGACCGGCGCACTTGTCGCAGCACTTGTGGCTACGCGGCGCGCCCGCACCCGTGGTTTTCACCCCGATCATGTCTGGAATCAGTTGTTGTTCGGCTTGCTCCTCGGCATCGCCGGGGCGCGGATCTATTATGTGGCGTTTGAGTGGGAGCGTTTCTCCGCCGATCCCCTGAGCGCCTTGAATATTACCAATGGCGGCCTGGCGGTTCATGGCTCGTTGATCGGTGCGCTGCTCGCGGTGTTGATCTATACCGCGTACACGCGCTTGCCGCTGCGCGCGTGGATCGATGTTTGTGTGCCGAGTTTCTTGCTCGGCCAGGCGATCGGCCGCTGGGGCAATTTCTTCAACCAGGAAGCCTATGGCGTGCCGACGCCATACAACTTCGGGCTGCGCATCGATCCCGAGTATCGCGTCGAGCCGTTTACCGATCTGCAACGCTACCCAATCGATACGCTTTTTCACCCCACCTTCCTTTATGAGTCGCTCTGGAATCTGGCCGGATTCGGCCTGTTACTCTGGCTTGATCGCTATTTCGGCGTCGGCGCGCCTGATTCCCAACGTAAACTTCGTCCCGGCGATCTGCTGTTGCTTTATGGAATCATCTATTCCAGCGGCCGGGTCTGGATCGAGGGTCTGCGCACCGATAGCCTGTGCAGTAGCGGCGTGGGCGGTGATTGTGCCGGCGCACTGCGTGTGGCGCAACTGGTGAGTATCGGCTTGATTGTGCTCTGTCTTGCGGTGTTGGGCCTTAATCATCGCCGCCGCGTCGATCATGATCGGGTGGCGGTTTGATCGCATCGCTTGCCCCGGCGCCGGCTGAATGGCACATGAGCCGTAGCGCTACAACATCCTGCATACGGAGATCGAGTATACTGAATCGTACGGAGGAGGAATGATACGGTAAGGTTGCAGCCAGCAGTACCCGACGGCGCTTCCGAATAATCGGTTTCCAGCGCCTTAGCCTGTACCCTGGATCCTGTGGCCTTGCTTTACGACGGTGCCTCGGCGCACATCCCGCCGACACCGCATTTTACCGCTATGTCTGCGCGACCGGATATTGTGTTGTTGGTGCTGGATACGCAGCGCCGTGATCGGCTTTCCTGTTATGGCTTTCCCCAGGAGACAACGCCACACCTTGATCGCTTGAGCGCCGATGCCACGCGCTTCGATCAGGCGTTTTCCGCCGCTCAGTGGACGGTGCCGTCGCATACGTCGATGTTCACCGGCAGGTATGTCCCCAGTCATCGTACCGAGCAATCGTACTCAATCTTGCCGCCCAGCATCCCGACGCTGGCCGAACGTCTGCGTGAGGCCGGTTACTATACGACGGCCTTCTGCAATAATCCGCTGGTCGGTGTGGTTAATAACGGCTTGCGGCGCGGATTCTTCAGCTTTCTCAATTATAGCGGCCTGATGACCTCGCGGCCCAATCAGGCCGGCGCGCGGCCCACACTGATCGACCGCTACCGCCAGTTGTTTAAGCGCGCCCTCTCAGGTGTACTGCATCGTATCCAGGATTCGTTCGCGCGTTCGGATTGGTTGCTCTCGTTCTCGTTTACGCCGATTATGGTGCCGCTCTGGCAGACCGCCCTGAGCTTCAAGGGTAATACGCCTCGTTCGCTCGGCGATGCGGCGAAACTCTTGATCGAGCGGCGCGGCCTGGAGCGCGATCAGCCGGTGTTTAGCTTCATTAATCTGATGGGCACCCACGCGCCGTACCAGGCCCATCCGCGTCATCTGGCCCGCTTCGCGCCCGATGTGAAGCGCAGCAGCGCCGCCCAGAAGTTTATCCGTCGCTTCAACAGCGATGTGTTCGGCTGGCTCGCGCCGCTTACCGGCGCAATTGATGCTGAGCGCAAGGCGATCCTGGACGGTGTCTATAATGCGGAAACCGCCGGTCAGGACGAGCAGGTCGGGATCTTTATCGAGCGCCTGCGCAGTTCCGGCGCACTCGATAATACCCTGTTGATCGTTTGCGCCGACCATGGCGAACATCTCGGCGAACACCAGTTTATGGGCCACTCGTTCACGGCCTACAACGAATTGCTGCATGTGCCGCTGATCATTCGCGATCCGAGCGGTAATCTGCCGCGTGGTACAACTGTCGGCGGTACGGTCAGCACCCGCCGCATCTTCCAGACGGCGCTCACTGCCGCCGGCGCCGCACATCCCGACGAAGAACCGTATACCCTCGCCAACAGCAACGGCAACGATCCCGATGCGCACACGGTTTTTGCTGATGCGGTACCGGTGACGAATGTGTTGAATATGATGCGCCGCCGCCGTCCCGATCTGGTGCGCGATCATCGCTGCGACCAGACCCGCCGGGTGATTGTGCATAACGATCTGAAGTTGATTCAGACCGGTGAGCATGCGGTCGAGTTGTACAATGTTCGGCGCGATCCGCACGAACAGCAAGAGCTTAGTTCGATCTTCCCCGAACAGGTTGAGACACTTGAGCAGAGTCTTGTCAGGCATCTTGATGTGAGCCGGCGCAGCGCCCCCGAGGCTGCTGTGAGTGAACAGGAGGATAGCCCGGAGGTGCAGCGGCGGCTGCGTGACCTTGGCTACCTGGAGTAGAACATGTATCCACCGTTTGATCCTATTCTGTTTCAGATCGGCCCGCTGGCAATCCGTTGGTACGGCATCCTGATGATGCTCGGCGTCGCTTCGGCTGCATATCTGGCTGCTGCCTATGTCGCCCGGCGCGGCGAAAACCCCGATAATCTCTGGGATATGCTGATCTGGGTGATCATCCCCGGCTTTATCGGCGCCCGGCTCTGGTATGTGTTCATCCAATCGCCGCGCGGCCCCGGCGGCTTTGAACGCTACTTGAGCGATCCCGCCAGTATTTTGCGGGTCTGGGAAGGCGGATTGCATATTTTCGGCGGCTTCCTGGCCGGCCTGGCGGCGCTGCTGATCTATGTGCGGGTGCGTAAATTGCCGGCGCTGATCTATCTTGATGGAATCGCCCTGGGCTTGCCGCTCGGTCAGGCGATCGCGCGCTGGGCCAACTTTATCAATCAAGAACTGTATGGCCCGCCGACGACTCTGCCCTGGGGTTTGCGGATCGATCCACAACACCGGATCGGGCCATACGCCGACCTCGCCAGCTATCCTGCGACGACGCTCTTTCACCCGCTCTTTCTTTATGAGTCGCTCTGGAATCTTGTCGGCTTCGGCCTGATCTTCTGGGCGGTGCGGCGCTACGCCGGCCGGCTGCGCAACGGCGACGTATTGTTGATGTACCTGTTCTGGTATCCGCTCGGGCGCTTCTTTATCGAGTTCCTGCGCACCGACTCATGGTTCTTCGCCGGCACGCCTTTTAATGCCGTCCATCTGGTTTCGGCCGCTGCGGTGATAACAAGCGCCGTGATCTTCGTGCGGCGTGATCGGAGCGCAGCACGGGTGGAAACAACGGCGCCGGCTGAAGTTCCTGCGCCGGTTGAAGTTCGCGAAAGCACGGAGCTCAGCGATCCGTCTGATGACTCGGAACTGCGTGTGCAAAAGTCGGAAGGCTAACGCAGTCGCGGCATTCTGAATGCTCCATTCTGAATGCTCCATTCTTGGTATGACACATCCTAAACTCCTGATCATCGGCCTTGATTGTGCCGAACCGTCGTTGGTGTTTGAGCGCTGGCGCAATGAGTTGCCGCATCTGAATGCGCTGATCGCCGGCAGCACCTATGGCCCGCTTGAGAGTTGTATTCCCGCGATCACGGTGCCGGCCTGGAGTTGTATGACGAGCGGGCGTGATCCCGGCGAGTTGGGGATCTATGGCTTTCGTAACCGCAGCGACCGCAGTTATGGCCGCATGGC
Organism: Oscillochloris sp.; assembly: GCA_012032775.1. Taxonomy (GTDB): domain Bacteria; phylum Chloroflexota; class Chloroflexia; order Chloroflexales; family Chloroflexaceae; genus JAAUQO01. The sequence continues at coordinate 5,420 of JAAUQO010000308.1, forward strand.
GGTAGCCGATTCCCGCGCCGTGCGTTTCCCGCGTTTGTGGGAGATTCTTGGGGCTGCCGGTTGGCATGTGGCGACCGTCGGGGTTCCCGGCACCTACCCGCCCGTGGCGCTGCACGGACAGCAGGTGAGTTGCTTTCTGGCGCCGAATGTCAATGCCGGGTATACGCATCCCCCCGAGTTGGCCGCACGCATCAGTGATTGGGTTGCGCCGCTCGCTGATCAACCCTACCTGCTC